>SMWK01000031.1 GCA_004356895.1 Gammaproteobacteria bacterium | reverse complement strand
GTACGTGGCGACTTGACACTGTGGGTTGCGGGGCCAAAAGCATCAGCGTCCAGGCCAATGCCAGATGGCGCCACTCCCCGTCCCGGGGGGTGGTCCAGGTTCGTCTTGACTGTCGATGATTTGGACTCCTTCGTCTCGAAGCTTACAAACGAAGGCGTAAGATTCAAAAACGATATCCTGCAAGGGCCAGGAGGTAAACAGATTCTCTGCATAGACCCATCAGGCAACGTAGTCGAACTCTTTCAACCGGCGTAGTTAGCTTACCTAACATGGTGTACCCCATTCGTTTCGCTCTTTCAGACCAACTCCGGTGCTCGCGTAATATCGTGTTCGGCGTCTCGAAGATCGCCTCTCTAAAAAACATCCAAACTACACGTTCTACAGAGTACAACTGGTATTTCTTGCTGGAAGAAGTAGTCCACTAAGCCAACTTACACGGAATGCTTTCACTGATGCGTTTTTCTGTATTTTTACTATTAGCCGTCTCTAGCTTGGCAACTTACCCATCGGTTGAGCACGAGCATCTTGTTAACGTGGACAGTACTCCGGGAAGCTGGCTCACTCATGGACGAAGTTATAGAGAAGAGCGGCAGAGTCCGCTAACACAAATCACACTGGACAACGTGGGAGAGTTGGGCCTGGCCTGGTATTTCGACACTGGTACGCGGCGTGGGCTGGAAGCATCACCCCTCGTTATCGATGGTGTCATCTACTCGACCGGCTCCTGGAGCCATGTGTTCGCCAACGACGCCGTCAACGGCGAGCTTATCTGGCAATACGATCCACAAGTACCCAAGGCTTGGGGCGTAAATGCGTGTTGCGATGTGGTAAACCGAGGAGTCGCTGCCTGGGGCGACAACATCTATCTTGGCACGCTGGACGGCCGCTTAGTCGCATTAGACCGTCAAAACGGTCACGTCGTATGGACTTCGCTTACCATCGATCCAACGCGCCCCTATACGATCACCGGTGCTCCTCGCATCATCAAAGGTAACGTCATCATCGGCAACGGTGGCGCCGAGTATGGGGTTCGCGGTTACGTGTCCGCTTACGACGCCCACGACGGTTCGCTTCGCTGGCGCTTCTATACGGTTCCAGGCAATCCCGAGGAACCGTTTGAATCGACGGCAATGGAAATGGCTGCTGAAACATGGTCCGGCGATTTATGGTGGAAGGTAGGCGGCGGTGGAACGGTGTGGGATTCCATGGCTTACGACGTCGAACTCGATCTCCTCTACATCGGGGTGGGTAACGGTGCCCCCTGGAACAGGCATATACGCAGCCCGGGTGGGGGTGACAATTTGTTTCTTTCCTCCATCGTCGCACTGCGCCCGGAGACTGGCGAATATGTCTGGCATTACCAAACAACCCCTGGAGACAGTTGGGACTACACCGCCACACAGCACATGATCCTGGCCGATCTCATGATCGATGGAGCGCTGCGCAAGGTATTGATGCAAGCGCCGAAAAACGGTTTCTTTTACGTGCTCGATCGAGCCAGCGGTGAGCTGATCAGCGCAGAGAAGTACGTACCTGCCAGCTGGGCGAGTCATGTTGATCTTTCCACAGGTCGGCCGGTTGAAACCGAAAACGCCGATCACAGCATCGAGGCTAAAACGACTAAACCTGCTCCGTTCGGCGGGCACAACTGGCAACCCATGGCATTTAACGAAACAACGGGACTGGTGTACATCCCTGCCATGGACGGTTTGGCGCCTTACAGTACGGCACGCAACTTTACTTATCTTCCAGGTGGCCATTGGAACCTTGGCCAGTCGGAAAGCGACGTTGTGTTACCAGGGAACCGGCATCTCATCAATGCCGTCATCAAACGTATCTTCAAAGGCCATCTCCTCGCGTGGGACCCAGTGACGCAAAAGGAAGCCTGGCGAGTCGAGCATGAAACCATGTGGAACGGAGGCGTGCTGACAACCGCTGCAAATCTCGTATTTCAGGGTACCGGCGACGGCCGCCTGGTCGCCTATCGAGCCGACTCCGGTGAGCAGTTATGGGAAACTCGCACACTCACCGGCGTAATTGCGCCGCCAATCAGCTATCAGATCAACGACGAGCAATATATTGCGGTGATGGCAGGCTGGGGTGGTGCTCCCACGTTAGCGTTTAATCTACCGGGCAGCACTAATGGCGCCAACGGACGACTTCTGGTCTACAAGCTTGGCGGTGAAGCAAACCTACCCGTAACACCCGAAGCACGCACGATCCCAACACCGCCACCACGCCACGGTTCTGAAGAATCCATCGATGCCGGACAAGTGTTGTACAACACACATTGCGGCCGGTGTCACGGCGCTGGTCTCGAAGGTAGTGGACTACTGCCGGACCTTCGTGACATGGGGCACGATGGGACCGCCAACACTCCCGAAGTATTCAAAGCGATTGTGCTTCAGGGTGCATACAGAGAAATGGGGATGGTGAGCTTCGCCGATGTCCTGAGCGAAACAGACACCGAGGCAGTTTATGACTATATCGTCGACGCCGCACACACACGACTGGAAGAACGCGAGGCGTCACCATTCTGGCGCGAGGTTGAAGCCTGGTTCATGGATCTGGCCGGCGCACTGATCGTCTGGTTCATATAACTTCTGACAAGAAGGTAGTTGTGATCAGCGCTGTTCTATTCGACGCTGACGGTGTGATTCAAGAGCCATCGGCTGCTTGGCGTCCAGCTCTGCTGGCACTTGCTGGAGATGGCGCGCGCGCCGAGGAGTTGCTTGCTGATATTTTCGCCGCAGAAAAACCATGCCTGACGGGCGTTCAAGACTTCGAGACTGCACTCGCTGAGGTGTTGTTGCGCTGGAACTGCGCCACAAACGTTGCAGAGGCACTTCAGATATGGACGATGATCGAACGGGACGATCAAATCTTGAACGTCATAAGTCGGCTTCGCGCGGACGGTATCCACGTCGCACTCGCAACCAATCAACAGGCGCATAGGGCGGACTTCATGTCCAAGGAGCTTGGCTACTCGAAACTGTTTGACGATCTGTTCTACTCCTGCGAATTGGGCCAGGCGAAGCCTGATCCTGAATACTTCCTGGCCATACTCGATCGCCTCGGCCTGGCTGGTGAGAACGTGCTTTTTATCGATGATCATGAATCAAACGTTCGCGCAGCGTTGAGCGTTGGATTACGTGCCAGAGTTTTCAAAAAAAACTGCAGGGCTGAAGGGTTACTTGGTTTGTTGCAGGAATACGACCTGGTTACAATCGCCCCGAAGAATTGAGTTCGGTCTGGTTAATAGCCAGCTATATAATCGGATCAGACGAGACACGGAGCCTTAGAAAAACCACCGCCGAGAGCGTTTGAGCTTTTTCTCGCAACCAATGAGTTGTTTCCGGTAACGCTGCTCGCGCTCAACGACCCGCCGGGCGTAACTCTGCACGGCTGGTTGCTGCTTCCACACTCCGCGTGAGTAACCCGTAGGGCCGACGTAGTATGCGAGGTAGAGGTTGTAGGAATCATTCTTGGCAATGCCTAATTGGCGGTGGCTGCGATCGTTATACCAACCGATAAAATCCAAGGCGTCCCTTAGATCGTCGCGTTCAACAAAAAATCTGCGGGTCTGCTTCTTATAATCATCCCAGGCGTCATCGGTCGCCTGGGCAAACCCGTAGGCGCTCGAGGGACGACGCCACGGTATCACCCAGAGCAGCTTGCCCCGCGGGGGTTTGGCGTCGGAGACATAACTCGATTCCCGGTACACGAACGCCATGCCAACCGCGACAGGTAGTCCCCAGTTTTTCTGCGCAGCCACCGCACCCCCATACCACTTGGGTTTCTCCTGAAACACCATACATAGATTGCCCGGCTGTTTCGGTGGATTGTTGCTACAACCAATGATCGCGACTGCAAGCACGATGAAAATTAATGATGTCAGGCTAATCTGCTTCATGCTCGGCCAGTAAAACAAGTAACGCTGCCTCGTCCATAACAGGAATACCCAACTCCTCAGCCTTCGTAAGTTTACTACCGGCGGCGGGGCCGGCAACAACTTGATCGGTTTTCGCTGAGACTGAACCTGCCACCTTGGCGCCAAGCGCTATGAGTTTTGCTTTCGTCTCTTCTCTCGACATCGCCTCGAGCTTACCAGTCAGCACCCAGGTCTGGCCACGCAGCGGTTTTGGCGCGTCTGTTTGTACGGGCGCGGCCCAACGTACACCCGCTTTACGAAGTTCCATGACCATGTTTCGATTGTCCGAATCGGAAAAAAATTCCTGGATGCGAGCAGCCACGACAGGGCCAACATCCGGTACTGATTCAAGGACATCCTGGGACGCATCCATCAACTCATCCAGATCGATGAATGCATTTGCTAAGTTATGCGCGGTGGTCTCACCTACTTCGCGTATGCCTAGTGCGTATATAAACCGTCCATAGGTAGTATCTTTGCTCGCCTCCAACGCACCAAGCAGGTTGTCGGCCGATTTCGAACCCATGCGTTCGAGCGCAATCAACTCATCCTTAGTCAACCGATATAAGTCAGCTGCCTGATTGACACGGCCAGTTTCCACGAGTTGTTCCATCAGCTTGTCACCCAGCCCTTCGATATCCATGGCAAGTCTCGAAGCGAAATGTTTGAGTCCCTCCTTGCGTTGCGCGGAACAAAAATTCGGGCCCGCTGAGCAACGTGCCACGGCCTCGTCGTCAATAGTTACGATCGCACTGCCACAAGAAGGACAGTTCGTCGGCAACTTCACTTTGCGCGCCCCTTTGAGGCGTTTACTCTCAATGACCGCAACTACCTGGGGGATTACATCTCCAGCGCGTCGAACCATCACCGTATCACCGATACGAATTCTCAGGCGCGCCACCTCATCCATGTTATGCAGCGTTGCGTTGCTCACGGTAACGCCGCCAACAAAAACCGGTTCGAGCTTCGCAACCGGGGTAATGGCACCGGTGCGGCCTACCTGAAATTCCACGCCTTGCAATGTTGTTGTGGCTTCTTCGGCAGGAAATTTAAAAGCGATTGCCCAACGTGGCTTACGCGTTACATTACCCAGTCTGCGTTGCTGATCGAGTGAGTCAACCTTGATCACCGCACCGTCGATTTCATAACCAAGCGCTTCACGATGTGCCAACAGCGATGTTACGTATCGCCAACACGCGTCAAGGTTCTGGGCGAGCTTCACTTCTTGATTTACCCGTAAGCCCCAACGCCGGAAGTGCTCGAGCACTTCCGTGTGGGTCTCGGGTTGCCAGGAACCGTCCACCCAGCCAAGGCTGTAACAGAACAGTGAAAGCGGCCGCTGAGCCGTCAAGCGCGGGTCGAGTTGACGTAAGCTACCTGCTGCTCCGTTGCGTGGATTCACCACGGTTTTCTAACCCTTCT
>SMWK01000030.1 GCA_004356895.1 Gammaproteobacteria bacterium | reverse complement strand
GTTTCGTTTGTTTTACGCTTTTCCCGTTGGCGATGATTCCATTTCGCTCGTTTGCGGCTTGCCCGTTCGAGTGCCAGGGAGTTTTGCTCGATATGTTTCAACATGAGTCGTTCCGACTCGCTGAACGGCGGCGTGTCGATCACGCTCACCTGTCGTTCGGGCACTAACTCGGCGTTCGCGCAAGGGAACTGCGAATAGAGCACGGCGCTGGTTTCGTCGATGCATCGATAGATGGCCCCAGCGGCCGGAGTACAGCCGTACATGAGGAGTGCCAGGAGTAGCCAACGGTTTACCCGGATCATGCGATGCGCCTGACTGTTGGAATGAGTCCCGACGAGTCTCCAGTTTTCGTTGCTGGTGGTCTGTGCGACGGTCAAGTACGTTTAGGTGAGAAATTTGCCAGGGTGAGTCGTCGACGGCGCAACGCGTGTGTCGTGACTGCGCGTCCGCCGCCAGTTCTTACTTCGACAGGAAGGCGGTTACCTCTATTGGGACGCTAACCAGTCGTCGTCCGAGCCTTCGATGATGTCTGCAAACATGAAGGTCGAGAGGTACCTCTCAGCGGTGTCAGGCAACATGGCGAGTATCACACTGCCTGCGTCTGCGTTCTTCGCCACCTCCAGCCCCGCTGCCAGTGTGGCACCCGACGATATGCCACAGAAGATCCCTTCGTTCTGAGCGAGTGCCAGGGCGGTATCTTTGGCAACATCCTGGTTGACGGTAACAATCTCGTCGGCGACGTCGGCGTTGAGTACCGAGGGGACGAAATCCGGGGTCCAGCCCTGGATCATATGTGGTTGCCAGTCATTGCCTGCCAGCATCGACGCTTGCTCAGGCTCGGCGACAATGATTTTGATGTCGGGACGAGCGAACTTCAGGATTTCGCCAGCGCCGGTGAGCGTGCCTCCGGTACCCCAACCGGTTACCCAGTAGTCGAGCCGATCTCCCGCGAAATCGCGCAGGATCTCGGGACCGGTGGTGTTGCGGTGGTAATCTGGATTCGCCGGGTTGTCGAACTGCTGGGCAAGAAACCAGCCGTGCTGCTCCGCGAGTTCCTCGGCCCGCTTCACCATGCCGGTGCCGCGCTCTGCTGCTGGCGTGAGGATTACCTTACCACCGAGGGCGCGCATGATCTTACGTCGTTCGATGGAGAATGAATCTGCCATGGTGGCGACGAAGGGATGCCCGGTGGCAGCACAAACCATGGCGAGCGCGATGCCGGTGTTCCCTGAAGTCGCTTCCACGACGGTCTGACCTGGCTTCAATGCACCCGAGTCGGTCGCGTCTTTGATGATCGCGTAGGCGAGGCGGTCTTTGACTGAGGCAAGGGGGTTAAATGCTTCCACCTTGACATAGAGATCAACGTGGTCGGGGCCCGTGCGGTTCAACTTGACGATTGGAGTGTCACCAATGGTCTGTAAGATGTTGTCGTAAATCACGTTGTCGCTCCTTCTGTTTTTTTTGAATCCCTGGAAGCAAGCTCTTATACACAGGTCGATCAACTGTACAGCAGGAGGCGTTGGCGAAGAAGTAGTGGTTAGTCGGGTAATCGTAGAAAACCTGCGGACCCTATCAATCTAGTTGGGGTCGTGCAGGCTGGGACAGAAAGAGAGGTCAGAGTTTCCAGCGCAAGCTGAGCGCAATCTGGGTTCGGTCGTACTCGGTGCGTGGATCCGACGATTCCACCAGACTTTTCACTGCCTCGAGATTGATGGCAAAGTGTTTCGAAACGCGCAATTCAGCTTCGAGAATCCCATGTGATGTGTCGAGTGTCTTGTCCCCCGCCGTCGCGAGATTGAAGACGAACGCATTCGGGAAGTCGTAGATCCGATGCGTGAAGGAGGCTCGTGCGTTGAAACGCTTGTAACGCATACTGGCGTATACACGACCACTATGCCGGTTATAGTCGTCGTAACCTTCGAAGAGGTCGGTTCGCTGGGTGTAGCGGTAGTCGAGACCCAGGGTCAGCCGTTGTAGCAGGCGTTGCCTGAAAGTGACGCCATAGTTCTGATACTGATATTCGAGATCGTCGTTGCTGGTGAACCGTATGCCAGCGGAATTCCTGGCAGAGCGCTCGGCGTACGTGCGTTGATAGCGATCATAGCTCGCGCGAATAAAGGTGTTTTGCCAAGGTTTGTAGGAAAGGTGTACACCGAGCAGATATTGATTATGGCTGAGGTCCAGGTAGTCGAGAGTCTCATCGTAGTTATTGATGAAGGCGTTGAAACGAAAGCCGATACCCACAGGGCCAATCTTGCGGTTGTAGTATGCCTTCGGGCCGAAGTGGGTATAGCTGAAACGGTCCGAAACGTCCTCGGCACCGGCGAACTGGTCCTGGCCATCGTCGCGGTCGTAGGCTGTTTCATTGAAACGGGCAACCACGAAATGACTGCGCCAGTAGACTGAACCCCAACGGCCTTCGCGATCAGCTACCCCGCCGATCGAAACCTCGTGATGCTGTTCGTTGGCATTGGAGTGGGCGGAGTCTGAGTACATTTTGCCGTCGAAACCATACTTCAGTGCAAAATAACTATCGTCGTGAGTACCCCAGCGTAATTCGGTACTCGCCTCGATTGGCATGAAGCTCCCGGATTGTATTGTTGGATCCACTGACGGTGCGTTGGGGTCGGCCTGGTCAACATACGAGGATGCGGGCGATCGATATATGTTGCTGTCCTGAGCAAAGCCCGAACTGAACGAGAACCTCAGCAAGTCAAACAGTGACGGCCCGTCGCTCAAAGCGACGCGGCGACGTTTTGGCCTGTTTGGTTTCTCCAGTGTCGCGATGGCTTTTTTTGCCAAACGCTTGAGCTGTTGGGAACTCCCCGGATGTGAAAGCGCCTGGGAAAACCAGATCCCTGCGCTTTTTGTTTCACCGTCTTTGCGAGCGACCAGTCCAAGGTTGTAGTAGCTCAGCGGTGCCAGCTTGGCGTCGCTGCTCGCCGCCACGAATGCCTGTTCTGCGCGGACGAGCTGATGTAACCGGTAGTGAGCCACTCCCAGGTTGTACAGCAGCACCGGGGTTGAGAAACCAGCTTCTTGAGATTCGCGATAGGCCTCAATGGCAGAGGTGTAATCGCCAGCTCGAAATGCGGCTTTACCTTGCTCGAACAGCGCCATTCCATGCAAGGCATGGAGCTCACCGGTGGTATTGAGCTCAGTGTCTGCCTGAGCTGGCGCATAAAGTGTCACGCACAGAAAGAAAACTCCCGCCGTACAGAGACGGCGGGAGAAGTTGGCTTTTGTCGAGTTTTTCAACTCAGTCATTTTTGTCATCCGTTTCGTCTTAGTTAGTCCCGGAGTCGTCTTCTTCCTCTTCAGAGGAAGCCTCGTCGTCCTCGATGGTTTCCTCGTCAGCTTCCTCGTCGACTTCGTCGTCAGTTTCTTCGTCGACTTCGTCGTTAGCTTCCTCGTCGACTTCGTCGTCAGCTCCGTCATCGCCCATCTCATCGGTATCTTCTTCGTGCTCTTCCTCTTCACGGCCGTCGTCACGAACGTCGTGCTCGTCCATCTCGTCGGATGCATCGTGTTCGGCATCGTCGAGGTCATTCATGTCGTCGTTTATGTCGTCTAGTTCCTCGTCGTGGGGGCCGTCGTATTCATCGTCGCCGCCTTCATGAACGGCGTCGTCTAAGCCATCTTCATGGTCGCCGTGTTCTTCGTCGCGGCCGGCTTCATGCTCGTCGTCGTCGCTGTCGTCATCGTCGTCCAGCGCGCCGATATTCAATACAAACGCATCGATGGTATCGGGACCTTCGATGACGTCCATCGTGATCTCGAGCTCATCATCCGAATCCTCATCGGCGATAGCGGGACCTGCGAGCGCGAACGCGATGAGTGCCGGAAATATCGAAAAGAACTTGTTGTTAACCTTCATAATTGCTACTCCAGGGGTCGAACGTTAGCCCGACTTCAGATTACGGTTACCTTCAGCTGAAACGTTTTTGTTCCACTTGGATGCTCGAGCCGGGCGATGATCGTCTCGTCTAAGAGGTCATGGCCCACCAGGGGGAGCCGTAACACGTTCTTGCCTCGTTCGAGATCGGTCGTCCAGCTGAGCTCCGTACGTCCGCTGTATCCCAGAAGCTCGATGCCTTGGGGGAGCTGTAGTGAAATCCGAGCGCCACGTAGTGTGTCTTCACTGGTGAATACCAGTGCCACCGACTTGACCTCATCCAGGGCAAGGGTGACTTCGGGAAACTCGGAAGATGAAGTAGCGTAGGGTTGTTGTATTAACAACGCTGCCATAAACAGGACCGCGAAGACCGCAGCAACTGCGCCGCCAAAGCGAAGCGGCCAGGCTTTGGTCAGGGTATCGGTTCTGCGTGTGGACCGTTCGGTGGCGCGATCGATAGCCTGCTTGAAGAAGTCTTCGTTTGGACCTTCGATTGGCAGCCCAGCGAGCGCAGCACGTAAGCTACGCTCCCGATTGACGACATCGTTACAGCCTGAACAGCCCTTGACGTGCTGCAGCACGGCTGCGGCTAAAACCTGGTCGGACGTTCCGTCCAGGTAGTCGTCAAGAATGTCGGGTAGCTGATCACAACGCATCACTTTTTACCTCATCTACAGAACTACACGTCGATGCGCCGGAAAAGGTTCCATCTTTTTCTAGAATTTCCCGTAATCTCCCCCGTGCACGGTGCAGGCGGGATTTGAGCGTGCCGAGGGATATTCCCGTAAGTTCTTGAATTTCCTTGAGTTTGTACCCTTCGGCGTCGTGCAACAGCACGACGATGCGATGTTCTTCGCTCAGTCGTGCGAGGGCTGCAGTGAGCCGCCGGTTGGTCTGGTGCTGCTCAGTACTCGACTCTGGCTCGGCGCCGTTTGCGACATCCACGTGATCTTCTACATCGGCAGAGGTATCGATAGCCTTGATTGGCTGGCGTCCATAACGCCGCTTATCGTCGATGAACTGGTTGAAGAGCACTCTCCCAAGCCACGGGGAGATTTCTCGAATGCTGGTGAGTTCGTCGCGGCGTCCGTAGAGCTTGAGCAATACGTCCTGGACGAGATCCTGGGCGTCGTCCACATTCGACGTCAGCCGATAGGCAAGTCGATATAGCTTATCCAGGTAGGGATTGATTAGTGCAGCGAAAGCATCCTTCGACTGGCTTGTCATTTTCCGCGTCTTTGCCGAGCATCTGCGATCAATAAAGTGTCGCTTACCCTGGAGAAGTGACAATCAACCAGCGCGCAATTTGACGGTTGCGCGTTTCCAGAATGCGAACCAGCGCACGCTGGGTGGTGGATAGCTTCAGCGTGCGTAACGGTTCAACGGAATGTGGGTGTCGGCGTGGTTTTTCAGGACGTTGATAAAATCAGCCAGTTTTGTTGGTTTGGAAATCACGTACCCCTGAATCAAGTCGCAGCCCATTTTCCTCAGTTCAGTCATCTGGGCGTTTGTCTCTATGCCTTCGGCAACCACTTTCAGGGACAACGACTGGGCGATCTCGATGATCTTAGCGATCAGGGATCGTGTTTGCCTGGACGTAAACATTTCGTCCAGCAGCGACTTGTCAATCTTGAGAACGTCCAGCGGCCAGGTGCGCAGCATATTCAGTGAAGAAACACCGGTTCCGAAATCGTCCAGTGCAATGGTTATGACGGCGCTGCGCAGAATGGCCAGTTCCTTGCCGACGAGTTTGGCGTCATTGAGGAATGACGATTCGGTAATCTCGACTTCGAAGCTTTTTGGTTCGCCCCCTGATTCGGCGATGTGTTCCACCAATTCCACCGCGAAGCCTTCGTTTGTCAACAATCGGGAAGAAAGGTTGATAGCGACCCGAGACAACGGTACGCCGGCAGCGGCACATTCCTCGATACATGTGACGGCGTGACGGATCAACACATCGGTGAAGTCGTGAATGAGTCCGGTTTCTTCTGCGATCGGGATGAAATCATCAGGCATCCACTGACTCCCGCGCCAACGCAATAACGCTTCAGCACATTCGATCAACTCGGTTTTCAGATTTACGATGGGCTGAAAGCATAAGTAGAGTTCGTCCCCATGCAGAGCGTGGCGTAGCTGTGATTCAATCTGCACTCGTCGTTCCGTTCGTTTGTTCAGGGTGTCGTCGAAGAAAGCGAATGCGCTCCCGACACGTTCCTTAGCTTTATACATTGCGGTATCGGCCCGCATGAGCAGGCTGCGGGTATCTGTGCCGTCTTTTGGGAATATCGACACCCCGATTGATGCGTCCACCGTATGTTCTATTCTGTTGATCGTTATCGGCCGGCTTACCTCTTCCATAATTCGTTTGCAGATCAGCACGAGTTCCGACTCGTCTTCGTATTGGTCGACCAAAATTCCAAACTCGTCGCCGCCCAGGCGGGCAATGCTGTCGGTTTCTCGCGTGTTTGCTTCGAGGCGGGACGCAACGATGGAGAGCAGTTGATCACCCACCTTGTGACCTTGGGTATCGTTAACCTGTTTGAAGCGATCGAGGTCTGTGAATAGAACAGCACACCGGCCGTTCCGCCTCTGAGCGCTCTGCAACGCCCGATGTAATCGATCCGTAAAAGCCTGGCGATTAAGCAGGCCGGTTAATGCGTCGTAGCTGGCTTGGCGGAAAAGTGTTCGTTCGCGGTTTGAATTGGTCAGGGCAACGGAAAGGCGGTCCGTCAGAGCGGATATGGTATTGCTGGCTGACTCGTCGAGCTGTTCGTCTCCTCTCTTGAGAAATAGACCTTTGCGTTGACCTTCGGTGTGGATGTCGTGGCAATAGCTCAGCGATCGGTTCAACTGATTCGCTAGCGCTTTGGTGATCTCCTGAGGATCGTCCTCGTTAGACAAGGCGTTGCTCAGGTCGACGGGATGCTCTTGGGCTCCGTCCTCGTCAGTGAAATACAGTTGACCGAGTAGTGGCGTTTTCTTCCAGAGAAACACGTAAGAATCGAAGTCGTGGATTTCATTTGTGGATGCCAGCGCGTGCTTCACCACCTCTGCGATGGCGGCTCCAGAGAGGATCAGTCGATCCACCTCGGAGAGTGATGTCATGGTTTTGAACGAGACGTTCAGGTGCGCCGTCATCTTGTTGAAAGCCGCCCCGATCTGCTGGAATTCTTCGTTTGCACGAATATCCACCCTGTGCGCGAAGTCGCCCTGTTGAACGCGAAGGGTTGCATGCTCTATTGTGCGGAGCAATTGCCGCCGATGGCGGATTGTGCGGACCATCGTCCAGCAGAAAAGCCCGCCGACCCCGGAAAGCGCAAACATCATGACCTGGGTGAAGAGGGTCGGGTTTGCGAGATAGCTTGTGGAGCCTGTCATCACAACTGCCAGCGGTGCTATGACAAGGCATAGGACGCACAAGGCAATCATGCTCTTGCTGGTGAACGAAGAGAACGAATTCGGTGGCATCTTGAAATTTCTTCGGCTGCTCCGCAAGATTAACGATAGGTCCTGGCACACGGTAACCATGTGAACTGGGTCACAGACCGACCATGGGGTAGTGCAGTGTGTGAGTACTGTCGACGGTTGGCCTCAAAAGGTCCGTTTCTGGCTGCGGGGATGTGGCCGAGGGTTACGACTCCCTTTTAGCTGTGGCCGGTTATGGGTATTGTGTCGGTAAGGTTACTGGGGAACCAACATGAAGCGACGCAGTTTTCTGAATACGACTCTGGGTGCGGTAGCGACGAGTCTCTATCCATTCTCGAATCTTCTTGCCAGCCCGAACGCGTGGAAGAACGTCACAACGGCGCTTCCGTATCTCACTGACAACTTTGCTCCCGTCACCGAAGAGGTGACTGCGACGGCGCTCGAGACGCGTGGCCGCATACCGGCTGAACTCAACGGGCGTTATCTGCGTAACGGCCCGAATCCGATGGCACCAGTGGACATGGCGAAACACCACTGGTTCGTGGGTGACGGCATGGTTCACGGCGTGCGCCTGGGTGAAGGCAAAGCTATGTGGTATCGCAATCGCTGGGTACGCAGCGAAGCCATGGTAAAAGCGCTGGGTGAAGATCCGGCCGGCCGCGTCTTCGCAGGAAGCAATAACACTCACGTCATCGGGCACGCGGGGCGCACCTTCGCAATCGTCGAGTCTGGCGCCCCACCTATAGAGCTCGGTTATGAACTCGATACCGTTGGCGTCAACAACTTTTTCGGTACGCTCACCGACATGGGCTTCACCGCGCACCCGAAAGTCGACCCGGATACCGGTGATCTGCATGCGATGTGTTACAGCTGGCCGGCCTGGGGGGATCATCTGAAGTATGTGCACGTCGGCAGAGACGGGCGTGTGAAGAAAACCGTGGAGGTGCCAGTGCCGGGCATGCCCATGGTGCACGATATGAGTCTCACTGAGAACTATGTGGTGGTCTATGACCTGCCCGTGACGATAGACGGCGGCCTTTTGCAACGTGGGATGCGTTTTCCTTTTGGCTGGAATTCCGACTACCAGCCCCGGGTTGGCCTCCTTCCCCGCAATGGTAGTGGCAGCGACGTCATCTGGTGCGAGGTTGAGCCCTGCTACGTCTTCCACCCGATGAACGCTTATGAGGATGCTGCGGGTAAGGTAGTGCTGGATGTTGTTCGTTACGAGCGGATGTTCCTGACCGATAATCACGGTCCTTTCGGCGATAGCCTCGCGACCCTGGATCGTTGGACGGTTGATCCCAAGACGCGCAAGGTCACGACCGAACGAGTCGACGACCGTGGTCAGGAATTTCCCCGTTGCAGTCCGATCTTGAACAGCAAGCCATATCGTTACGGTTACTCCGTGGCGATCGAAGGCAGCTCTTTCCCGACGATCCTCAAACACGACATGCAAACCGGGGAAACGTCGGAGTTTGCCTTAGGAGCAGGCCGACATAGCGGTGAGCCGTATTTCGTACCGCGCGAAGGCGGGGAGGCTGAGGACGACGGTTTCCTGATGAGCTTCATCTACGACGCCGGGAGAGACGCGAGCGAACTGTTGATACTGGATGCCAGGGATTTATCCGAGCCGCCAATCGCCCAGGTGCTGCTGCCCGCGCGAGTACCCTTTGGATTTCACGGGAGTTGGGTGCCTGACGGCAGCGACGGCCCAAGCGTATAGCTTCGGCCTAGTTTGAAGGACGGTGGCCATGCGATTTGTTAGATACGCGGGGCTGTTTGTCGTGTTTGCCTGGTTCATGTTGGGGGGCATGGGGCACTTTCTGAACACCGAATTTTTTGTCCAGATCATGCCGCCGTATATTCCCTACTTCCTGCACAAACCGCTGGTGTTTTTTAGTGGCGTATTTGAAGTGCTGTTTGCCATGGGCGTGCTCATCCCGTTTTTCAGGAAATGGGTCGGCTACCTGCTCATCGCGCTAACCGTTGCCGTTACGCCCGCAAACGTTCACATGTGGCTCAACGCTGAGATTTTTAGCATGGACGAGAACGCGCTGTTGCTTCGGCTGATGTTTCAGGTGGTGCTTGTCGCGATCATCTGGTGGAGTACGCGAATGCCTTCCAGGGATTCTCAAGTACCGCAGCCCGCGTAAACATTACCTTGACCGCCCCTTTTGCGGCGCCAGAACATTCGACAAACCCACGGGAGAGATAAATGTCGTTTCGTCATGCCTGCTTCGTGTCACTGTTTGCGTTGCTGGCATCTTGTGCGGAGTTGCCAGGATCACGGGCAGAGCCTTTTGATGTTCTGATCACTTCAGGCACGGTATACGACGGCAGTGGTGGAGCGCCGTATGTTGCCGACATCGCAATCCGGGACGAGCGGATTGTCGCGATCGCCAAAACCATTGATGGCACTGCGGTACTGCGCATTGATGCGAGCGGTCTGGCGGTGGCTCCAGGCTTCATCAACATGTTGAGTTGGGCGCCTGCATCGTTGATCGAGGACGGGCGAAGTCAGGGTGATATCCGCCAGGGAGTCACTTTGGAAGTGTTTGGCGAGGGTCGGTCGTACGGGCCTTTGAACGAAACGATGAAAGCGGCCATGAAAGCCCAACAGGTGGGGATAAAATTCGACATCTCCTGGACGACACTGGGCGAATACCTCGAGTATTTGGTAAACAGGGGAATTTCCCCGAACGTGGCCTCGTTTGTCGGCGCGACAACGTTGCGCGTTCACGAGATTGGCTTTGTGGATCGTCCTCCTACACTAGGCGAACTATCTGCCATGCGGGAACTCACTCATCAGGCCATGCAAGAGGGTGCATTGGGCCTTGGGTCTTCGCTTATTTATGCCCCGGCGTTTTATGCCCGAACCGAGGAGCTCATTGCGTTAGCCGAGGTTGTTGGGGAGTACGGAGGCATGTACATATCCCATATGCGCAGCGAAGGTAACCGTTTGTTGGGGTCCATCGACGAGTTGATTCGGATCGCGCGGGAAGGCGAGGTTGCAGCGGAAATCTATCACCTGAAGATGAGCGGCAAGAATAACTGGTCGAAGTATGACGACGTGGTTGCCAAGGTGGAGCAAGCGCGAGCGGAAGGTATCGCAATCAGTGCTGACATGTATACGTACACGGCTGCATCCACCGGCTTGGATGCGGCCATGCCACCCTGGGTGCAGGAAGGTGGCTATGCCGCCTGGGTAGAACGTCTCCAGGATCCGGTGATTCGACCCAAGGTCGCTCATGCGATGTCTAACCCCAATGATGAGTGGGAAAACCTCCTGCGTGCTGCGGGGCCTGATAACATGTTGCTGGTAGGCTTTCGCAATAAAAGTCTACGTAAATACATCGGTAGCACGTTGGCGGAAGTGGCAAGCCTGAGGGGTACATCGGCAATAGAAACCGCCATGGATCTGGTGATTGAAGATGGTAGTCGAGTGCAGGTGGTGTACTTCCTGATGTCGGAAGAAAATGTGCGCAAACAGGTTGCACTCCCCTGGGTCAGTTTCGCTTCCGATGCAGCGTCCATGGCAACCGAAGGCGTGTTTCTCGAACAGAGCACCCACCCTCGGGCGTATGGCAACTTCGTTCGGGTACTGGGTCGCTATGTTCGTGACGAGAAAGTTCTTCCGTTACAGATGGCGATCTACAAGCTCACTAAACTTCCGGCATCCAATCTGAAGCTCAGGCATCGTGGTGAGCTCATTCCGGGTTTTTTTGCAGATGTGGTCATCTTCGATCCATCAACAGTGCAGGATCACGCGACCTATGACGACCCGCATCGGTACGCCACGGGTGTGGTGCATGTGTTTGTCAATGGCGAACAAGTGCTGCGCGACGGCGAACATACCGGCGCACTACCGGGTCAAGTGGTGCGAGGCCCTGGCTGGGTGGGTTGGCGCTAATCCGCTCGAACGGTTTCCATCTATCATGAAAAACGGTTTTCTTCGAGGTGAATGAGATGAGCGACGCAGATGTTAGTGAGCTCCTGGATCGCGCCCGAATTCAGGAGGTTCTAGCCGCCTATGCCACAGGGCTCGATGCGAAGGATTGGGTGTTGTGGCGCAGCGTCTTCACCGATGAAGTGATCTTCGATCTCAGCAGTTGGAATGGCCGCCCGCCACGGCCATTGGATACCGACCGGGTGGTCGCGAGTCAGGCCCGCTTGTGGGATGAGCTCATCGTGAGCCAACATTTCATGACCAACTTCCGCATCACGGTGGAAGGTGATAAAGCCCGAGCGCTTGCCCATATGCGTGCG
The DNA here is from genome assembly GCA_004356895.1 of Gammaproteobacteria bacterium. Lineage (GTDB taxonomy): Bacteria > Pseudomonadota > Gammaproteobacteria > Pseudomonadales > Azotimanducaceae > SMWK01. Next base: position 912 of record SMWK01000030.1, on the reverse strand, counting down.
GAACACTGGATCGATGTCACTTCGCCCGAGGGCGGTTCCGGCCGCTATACCATGTTTGGTTATTACGACGACAAACTTCTGCGCACCCCCGACGGTTGGAAGATAACTGAGATGCAGTTGAACGTAACTCGAACTGAAGGTGATCGCTGGGTACTCGAAGAAGCCGCCAATCGTGTGCGCAAGCGCAAAAACCGTGTGCGCGAGCGCGAGAAAAAGAAATAGCTGCTTTCCGGTAATGGGGGTTGTCTAGAAACGGACGCCGTTCACGAAATGGTGATGTAGCGCACGGCAGCGACATCGAATCCTTGGCAGGCTCTTAAGTTGGTCTGACTCAACTTGAGGACGTCAACTTGGAATCCCCCAGGAGTGCTCTGGCGCCATTACTGCTGGTTGTCGTGTTGTGCGGCTGCGCTGCAACCCCAACAGCGCCAAAGATGTCCGTTGCCTTTGTCACGGATCCCCCTAATGCGTCGCTGTACGCCACCTCGGGTATCGTCGGGCCTACGCCATTAACGCTTCATTATGACATTCCTGTGAACTTTACCTCCTGTGTGGAACTCGAAGGATTGCACGTGGTGTGGGCGAGCGGCGCCTGGCAGGCTATTGAACTGAGTGCGTGCCCAGGAGATGCACCCGAGCGTCAGTTCACAATAAGGCGCCCGGCAGTTCCCGGTCGCGACGTGGATCTCTGGTATGCCACGCGGATTACAGATCTCGGTCTGTTACCTGCTGACCAGGGCAACGGCCAAAACGCTGCGATTACCACGGTCGCAAGTAAACGTTAACACCCCTCAGCCCGGGTCGATCTCGAGAGAGAAAAATGCTGGCAACTCGATCTGAAGAATCGAGTGGCTGCGTATCATTGAAACCGTTGGCTTCTTATAATGGGGGTGCCTTTTTGGAGAGGTGGTT
>SMWK01000029.1 GCA_004356895.1 Gammaproteobacteria bacterium | reverse complement strand
CATAGAATTGTTTCCTCGGTGATCCCGGGAGAGGAAGTCGGCCCTTTACCACCTGCGATCAACGTCGAGGCTAAGGGCGGCACCGTCATGTTGATGGATGGGAGACTGCTGCATGGAACGGGCGTGAACCACACGGACGAGTGGCGCTACATCATGACAAATTCCAACGTAAAGACCTGGATGCGTCAGCAGGAAAATTGGCAGCTCTCCATAGACCCTGAAGTTCTCAGGAACGCCTCCGACAAGTTGCTCGCTCGGATGGGCTTTTTTTCCTCAGGCTTACTGGAAGTCGGCACCTATTCCAGCCCGAAGACCACACTCGCTGTGAGGCTTGCGATGGAGAATGGCGAGTATCAGCGAATCCGCGAGCTGCGATCGCCGGTGCCGCGGCCAGTGAAGGAAGGCTTGACGATATACAAAATGAAGAAACGGATCGATGCCGCGCGGTTGGCTAAGGCAGCGAGGCAGGGTCCGGTGCGGGGCTGACGGCGCGAAGCGCGACCACGATCTCGCCAATAGCACCGACGGCATCCCAGTTCACCTCATTCCGGGCGCGCGATGTACAGCTAACACATCCGTTGCCCTCGATGTGCACCGTACGCATGTTCCAATCCGCACCACCGACGATAAAATAGGGCGAGTTTGGACCCGGAATTTCGTCACCAAGAAACGGGGCGGGTGCTCTTCGATGATGGGAGGCTCGTTGTGACGTGAGTTACCTCGAACGCCCCAGCTATTTGTCGCCCATCAACGTCATCAGGGCGACCACCGTTGACTCTACGCCTCGCCGAACCGCCGGTTCTGGCGAGATTTTGAACAGCGGCGAATGGTGGCTAGGTACAGGTGCTCCGCCCTGCGCCTCGCGCTCGAAGTCTTCTTTCGGCGTGCCTCCGATTGACCAATAGACGCTCTTGATCGCAGGGTCTACGCTGAAAAACGGGAAGTCTTCGGCACCCATTCCTTTGGTCGGTATGTCGACCACTTGTTCGGCACCGATTTGCTCGCTCCAAGCGATTTTGTGGCGCCGTGCCAGTGCCGCGTTGTTGATGGTAGGCGGCACGCTCTCTTCGGATATGGTGACCTCCGGCAACTTGTCGTCTGGCAGCCCGGCTACACGCCCCATGTTGACCGCAATGCGCTCGATACCTTCGAGCAGTAGTTTGCGTGTTTCCTCGCTGGTACTGCGTACCGTCAACTGCAAGTGCGCCTGATCCGAGATGATGTTGTGCTTGGCACCCGCATGAAATGATCCTACGGTGACGACCCCAGGATCCCGTGGGGACAGTTCGCGTGCCACCAGGGTCTGCAGCGCCAATACAATCTGGCTACCCAACACGATCGGATCTTTACCTCTGTGTGGATGCGCGCCATGCGCCCCGACGCCGTGAATGACAATATCGACGGTATCCGCACCAGCATAAGGACTGCCTTCGGTAATGTTTATCTTGCCCACCTCGTCAGCTGAACTAACATGAAACGCCAGCGCGTAATCCGGTGTACCAAAGCGTCCCCAGATATCGTCTTCCTTCATCGCGCGCGCACCCAGGGCTCGCTCTTCAGCCGGTTGTACCAGCAACATCAATGTGCCCGACCAACCATTTTTATGTGACGACATATAACGGGCTGTGCCGACGAGGCTCGTAATATGCACATCGTGACCACATGCGTGCATCACCGGTACAACGTTTCCCGTGATGGGACTTGTCTGGGTAGCGACCGAGGCGTTCGCCAACCCGGATTTTTCTTCCACTGGCAGACCGTCCATGTCAGCACGCATCATGACCATAGGTCCTTCGCCATTCTGCATCATCGCGACAACGCCGGTGCCACCAACACCCTCTGTTACCTCGAACCCCGCCGCGCGTAGTTCCTGTGCCATACGTGCAGCCGTTTGGTTTTCAATCAACGACAACTCCGGATTGCGATGAAAATGGTCGAAGAGCCCCGCGAGATAGGATTCATAGTCATCGGCCACGCTGGATTGTATTTCCGCAAACGAATTGACCGAGCAGCAGCTTGCTGCAACAGCTACTACAAGTAATATCGTTTTTTTCATATCGTTCCCATCATGTTAGTACGAGTCGCCATGCGGACCTTCTGCAGTTGCTATGGCGTCTTGTGCCCGCGGTGGATTCCCGCCTACCGCCGAGAAGAAAAACTCTCGATCCGCAACGTCCAGAACTCCTGTCGTAATCATTGTTACCCGGTTCGCAATACACACGGAGCGACTCCGTGAGTAAGTGGTTGCAAAATTCCGCTTTCGTTACTCTTGTCGCTTCGACTCAAAAACCCCGTTTGGCTGATGAGCTACCATTTTGATGGCAACCCCGCCTTCAACGACAAAGGCGATACTGAACCCCTGTAACCCCCGCAGCTTAAATCGACCGGATACATCCGGGACCATCGTATAGATAGGCTGGCCAGGTACTGTCAGTTTTAGTGTGTTGCCTGCCAGTTCAACTGAAGTCCGTCGACCAGTTTCACTCAAATATACCCCAACAAATTTACTCAGCGATCCGGGATCGTACATCGATGGGTCCGGTTGCTTCGTAAACACAATTGGGCTGGCCAACAACTCGAGAGGCACGATGAGTTCTGAGATATTCCCGTTAAAGTCTGCGCGAAAAAGAATCTGCCTACCGACGAACGTGAGATCACCGTCAGTCTCCGCTCCCTGCCATTGATCATAGTGGGCATGTTCCAATGGTGCCTGAATTCCGTTGAACTCGACCCGCAGTCCTCTTCTTCCAGCACCTTTCGAAATCATGGCACTGCCGTATCCATTGTTTTTGTAATGGCCTACGTAGTCATCTAAATCGTGAGAAGGCTTGGTTCCCGTTATTTTCTTCTCGTTTTTAGCATCTTCTGCCTTCTTGGCTACAGACTTCGCCTGTTCGATACGTTTGAGCGCATTACCAGTCCAGTCCACTTTTTCGAGGCCCAGAATTCTGTCCGCCGCCATTTGATTAACCAGCAAGGGTAATCCGGATGAGCGATTGTTGAACGCAACCAACCCCAGATTATCATTGGGAAACAACATCACTGATGTGATAAATCCGTCGATACCACCACTGTGCTGCAATCTTTTCCTGCCACGATAGGATTCCACCATCCAACCCATACCGTAGGCCTGTTGAGTGACCCTGCTTTCTGCTGAAGGCGTGCCCATGATTGTCATATGGGGAGACTGAATATCTTTCAACATCCCTGGCGTAATTAGTTGATTATCGCCAACCTTTCCGCCATTTAGATTGAACAGAAGCCAATGGCTCATTTCCAGAACAGTAGAATTTACCGAACCCGCAGGTCCAATCAGATCAATCGAGCGGAACGGAATAGCCTCCAGCTTATCGTCCTTTTCCCGGTAAGGTAGCGCGTAGTTCTTATCGTTGGCCGAGTCGGCGACAGAAAAATTGCTCCTTTTCATGCCGAGTGGCTCAAATAACCGTTCCTCCAAAGCCGACTCCCAGGTACTGCCATGGAGCTGACCCGCCAAATAGCCTGCGGTCATGTACATCAAATTGTTATATTGAAACCGTTCTCTCAGGTCTGCAGTCAACTCCAAATGCACGAAGCGGCTGATCATCTCAGAACGGGAGATTGAATTGTTGTTGTACCAGAGGGAGTCGTGACGAGGTAGTCCTGAACGATGGGTAACAATATCCCGCGGCGTAATTCGAGCTGTAATCATTGGGTCCATCAATCGAAACTTCGGTAGATATCCAATAAGCGGTTCGTCCCATGACAGCTTGCCATCGTCTGCCAGCATTCCCAGAAGTGTTGACGTCATGGCTTTGGTGGTAGAGCCAATAGCAAAGAGAGTGTCAGGTGTCATCGCTAGATTGTTATCGATGTCCCGGTAACCAACTCCCTTCTCATATACCAACTCTCCGCCGGCAACGACCGCAATGCCGAGGCCGGGAACATTGAACTGCTTAACGACTTCTTTCAGGAAATCATCGAAGCCTTCCATAGCTTTTCTCGCAGCTTCTGAATCAGCAAGGCCGGCAGAAATCTGGAAGGTCAGCTGCGTTCCACCCTGGGAAAAAATCCCGGATATACCCTTGCCGTCGTCTGAAATTTTACCGTCGAAGCTAGGCTTGCCGGGTACGCCCGTCATCGCAAATTGAATCGATTCGCCTTCTATGTGGATGTCGGACAGGGCAAAGTCCCTCAATCCCTGGACCGGGATTGATATCTTACCCGTAACGCCTTCCTCGGATTCACTAAAGCTGACTTCTATCTCCAGCGCTTGTCCAGGTGTGTTAATTGCTCCCTGCCATGTTCCGGTGAAAAGGGAAGATGCGAAGGAAAAATTGGCTAGAAATAGAATCAAAGTGAGGATGATTCGAAACATTCTTGTTTCCTGTTAATGAGCAAAATGACCGTTCAGCACCAAACGGTGGTTCCTGGTCGCTGATTTTACATCTGCGCGAGAGGAAATCTCCATCTCGGAAAAGGGGTATAGATATATCCCGCAACGCACTAAAAAGCAGCCGTCCAAATCCGGCCTTTCTCAAGGGTGATCGGCCCAGAAGGAGTCGGATCAGCCTTCAAAAGTCGATTCACTTTCCAGACAACCCCAAGGCGGAGGGTCCGTACCCAGTGAGCAGAACGAATGGGGACCTGCATTCCTTCTACCTCAAATATTGGAACACGTTATCGGCCACAACCAGACTTCCAAGTACATGAGAGCATCTTGTCTTAGTCAGAATAACGGGGTCAATTCTCAAGTGAGCATCGACAGCAGATCTCTGCGTCGATGTTAATAGATAGAGACAACATAGCAACAGCTACTATGAACTACCACAAGATCAAACTGGTAGAGCCGCCATAATGCGCCACAATGAAGGATGCTAGTCTACCGTGTTTGGCAAGACAGCAAATTGAGGTGAAGCATGCCAGTAAAAGGTAAATGGGCGTCAAGAATCGCGGCAACCGTGATCGGGATCATCGGGCTGCCCATGATCTGGTTGGGCGCGGAGCTGGCGTTATTGGGCGGCACTCCATACTACTTGTGCGCAGGCATTTTGATGTCGCTCAGTGCGGTCGAATTGTGGCGGGCGCACAGCCGTGGATTTTTCCTGTTTGCAGCGGTACTGCTGCTGACCCTCGCCTGGGCAGTTTACGAGGCGGGTACCGAATTCTGGCTGGTGGGGTCACGCATCTGGTTGATCGGCTTACTCTCGCTCCTGCTTTGCACAAAGGCCGTTCGGCGGTACCTGTGGGGCGACGATATGCCTGCACTGTTCAGTATGCGCACAGTACAGGTTTGCGCAGCAGCCAGCGTTGCGGTGCTATCGGCCATGACATTCAACCTGTTCAGTAGTCCCGTTCTACCCATTGCAGATTTAAGCTACGGCCCAGCCCAGAACCCCCCGGACTGGCTAGCATATGGCGGCAACAAAGCGGGCACTCGCTACGTACCCCATGCCCAGATCAATAAAGCAAACGTTGCCGAGCTGACTCAGGTCTGGCAGGCCGATACCGGCAGAATCGGTCGATTCAGCGGTACACCCATCCAGATAGACGATGGGCTGTACCTGTGTACCGCTCAAAACGTCATGATTGCGCTTGACGCCGACACGGGTGCCGAACGCTGGCGATACGATCCCGAAAACGATACGCCCCCATTCGGTATCCTCGGCAACTGCCGGGGCGTGACCTATTACCACATCCCGGAGCTTCCGAAGGGCGAGCACTGTGCCGAACGTATCTATACGGCAACAACGGATGCACGCATGATCGCGGTGGACATGGCTACCGGGCAGCCTTGCGAGGAGTTCGGCTCTGCTGGGCAGATCTCTCTGCTTGCCGGTATGGGCGAGGTCAAACCCTTCTTCTATTTCGTTTCCTCGCCGCCCACCGTTGCCAGTGGAGCTTTGGTGGTTGGTGGCTGGGTTGCGGACAATCAGGAAACCGAGGAGCCCTCGGGTGTTGTGCGTGGCTATGATCCGCGCACCGGTCAATTGTTGTGGGCTTGGGATATTGGCCGCGAAGGCAAAACCGTCATGCCACCGGAAGGTGGTTTCTACACCCGGGGAACCCCTAATGTGTGGAGCCTCGCTTCGGCGGATGACGAATTGGGCCTGGTTTATGTGCCCACGGGTAATGCCACGCCGGACTACTTTGGCGGCCACCGCACGGAAGTCATGGACAAATATGCCAGTTCAATCGTCGCTATCGACGCAAAAACCGGCCAGACGCGGTGGCACTTTCAGACCACCCACCACGACATCTGGGATTACGATGTACCGTCGCAACCAACACTGATTGACCTCACCCTCGAT
>SMWK01000028.1 GCA_004356895.1 Gammaproteobacteria bacterium | reverse complement strand
CGTGAAGATGAAGGCTGGGCCATGTACGAGGTCAAGTCCTCGACCGGAGTGAAGAACTATCACCTGGATGATGCCGCGGTTCAATGGTATGCATTATCGAACGCTATTCAGCTTAACAAGGCCTTCATAGTACACATAAACAACCAATACGTGAGGGATGGAGAACTGGATATAAAGCATCTCTTCGCAATCGAAGATGTCACTGAAATTGTTGAATCAAGGCAAACGGCGATACCTGGGACGTTGGATGAGCTAAATTCAATGTTGAAGGGTGATAAACCAGATATTGATATCGGCATGCAGTGTTCCGATCCATTTGACTGTGATTTTAAAGATTATTGCTGGCGAGACATTCCGGAACGCTCGGTATTTAACTTGTATTCATTCTCCCAAAAAGGGAAGTTTGAGCTTTACCAGCGCGGCATATTGAACTTCGAAGACCTCGACGTTGACGAAAAACTTACTAGTATTCAAAAAATTCAGGTAAGTACCTCGTTACGCGGGGAAGAACATGTTGATACTCGTGTCATCAACGAATTTCTGGATAAACTGGAATTTCCCCTCAACTTCTTTGATTTCGAGACCTTCAGCGAGGCAATACCCAGGTATAACCAGCAAAGACCCTATTCGCAGGTTCCGTTTCAGTACTCGTTGCATGTAGTGAATGCGGATGGAAGCATTGAACACAAAGAACATCTGGGGGATGAATTTACCGATCCAAGAGAGGAGCTGGTAGTTCAGATGCTAAGCGATATTACCCCAACGGGCAGTATTATTGCCTTCAATATGGGGTTTGAAAAAGGCGTGATCAGTGAACTGGCAAATCTGTTTCCAGATTACGAAAACCAACTACTTGCAATCAATGATCGTTTCGTGGATCTGCTTCAACCGTTCAGAAGTCTTGGCTATTACCATCCGGATTTCAACGGAAGCTTCTCACTCAAATCGATACTACCGGCGATGTTTCCTGATGATGAAGAACTTGCTTATAAGAGCCTCGAAATTCAGGACGGGTTAATGGCAATGGATGAGTTCGCCAGGTTGCATCTTGAGCAAGATGCGGAAAAACGAGAGGCAGTCAGGAATGCGTTGTTGGCCTACTGTCATCTGGACACGCTAGCGATGGTCAAGATTTGGCTGAAATTTAGAGATATCTGTGAGTAGCTGCATTGGTGGGTAAATTGACTATAACTAGTAGAACGAAATAGGCACGTTTGTTGATTTGCATTCAAATCTGACCCAGTATTTGCATTGAATATTACACCACCCTGGCTCGGATAATCTCCTGAAAAAGTAAATATATCTCGGTCCAGAAATGGGTTAACTATTAGATGCAAATATCTTAAAAAGTGGTCAATCGAGCGCGCAATTCAACATAAGTAGTGACAAAGTGTTAATTTGCATAACAAATAGACCCAGAATTTGTGTTGAATATTAGTGAGCGGCGTTATAGTCAAATCTGGTGCCTTCAAATTGGAACTACAACTGTAGAATAACAGCATTAAAGAACTGGTGAGTGAGGCAACAGACTGATGTTTGAATCGAGTATGCATATCCATTCTCCTTTTACAAAAAAGTGAATTGAAGCAGTGCAAAATTAAAATTGAATTTTAATTGCGATCTTTGTCCTCCTTTAAGGATCAGAATGCCCCAAAGCTCTTAATAAACTTGGACTACCATTCAGGGGTTACTTCACCGCCCAGAATTGACGGATGCCGTCATCGACACGCAACAGGGACATGCTGTATTGGAATTGGTCGGGGCGGTAAAGTCCGACGATGTATTCTACAACGCGGTTATCGCGGTCGCGGACAATTCGGCTAATTCTGAGTAGGGGTGCCCCCTGCTTGATTTCAAGCGCTTCCGCGGCGATGGCTTCCGCCAGGGTAGCGGTGATAGTTTGATCCGCATTAGCGACCTCGACACCTGTTTTCTCCAGCATTGTCACCACCGCCTGATGGACTATATGTCCGCGGTCATAATGTCGCCCCAAATCAGCGGGCACATAGGTCGTCAAATATGACAGAGGTGTGCCGTCAAGGCGGCGCGTTCGGGTTGAGCGCTGGACCTCAGCCGATTCGTCGATTTCCAGGACTTCGGCAATTCGCTTTCCGGCGGGCGCATAGCTGAATTCGAGGACTCGCCCCTCAGTACGTAAGTACAAGTCGGAAAATATGTCCAGGAGGCCCTGTGTGTCGGATTTCAACGGTCCCCCAGCCGGATTATAGGTAACCCGTGAGCCAAGGCCCCGTCTGCGGATGCAAAGTCCCTCTGCGGCGACTTCGTTCAGGGCGCGCTTCGCCGTGATGCGCGATACTCCAAACAGATTAGCCAATTCATGCTCGCTGGGCAGCAACGACTGGTCCGGGTACTCCCCATTCATAATCCGATCGCGAATCAACAGATGAATCTGTTGGTAGAGTGACGGTTGCGGTCCGTCTTGGGCCGACCGCAGGGATGATTTAGCACGTTTCTTATTCAGGATGATTCCTTAAGTCATTAACCGTGAAACTTCCATAACTAATTGCGTAAATGGTATAGGAAATATATTTTACTTGCTATATTGATATAATAACCATACCATTTAAAATGGATGAATGATAAGAAAATAGTATTTCTGCCATAATTGGCAATCAGTCTGAGATAGACAGGAGGATACATTTCATGAAACGTCGTAATATTCTAAAAGCTGGTATCGCAGGAGCGGCTGCCGGGGCGCTGGCGGCGCCCGCCATTGTTGGCGCGGCCGAAAGTTTTCGCTGGAGAATGACGACCTCGTTTCCACCGGGCCTGCCGTTTTATCAGAGCGGACCGGGTAGCGCCGAGTGGATTGTCAAATCCATTGACGAAGCGACCAATGGGCGGCTCAAGATCAAGCTGTTTGCAGCTGGCGAGTTGGTCAAATGGAACGGTGGCTTCGACGCCGTCACCGGTGGCACCGTCGAGATGAACTCAGCCGTAGCTTATTACTGGTCGGGAAAGGTGCCGGCTTTGCAGTACTTCGGTACCGTGCCGTTCGGCATGACCTTCCAGGGCCAAAACGCCTGGTATTATCACGGCGGCGGGCTGGAACTGTGGAACGAGATCTATAACGATTTCGGTGTCATCGGCATGCCTTGCGGAAATTCCGGCGTCCAGATGACGGGCTGGTTCAAAAAGCCGGTCAACAGTTTGGCCGATTTCAAAGGCCTGAAGATGCGTATCCCGGGCCTCGGCGGCAAAATCTACAAATCTATCGGCGTCAACGTGAAGAGCCTGGGCGGCGGTGACATCTTCCCGGCGCTGGAACGCGGCGTCATCGACGCGGCCGAATGGGTCGGGCCTGTTCAAGACAGGCGTCTTGGGCTCCACAAAGCAGCCAAGTACTACTACAACACTGGCTGGCACGAGCCATCGACGACTACCGAGCTTCTGATCAACAAGAAAGCCTTCAACGCCTTGCCCAAGGATATCCAGGCCATCGTTCGCCATGTCGCGGCAGCGGCCAATATCATCGCCCACACTTCGGCCGAGGCGTTGAACGGCGACGCACTGGAAGACCTAGTCAAAAACCACGGGGTCAAGGTGTTGTCGCTTTCGACCGAAGTTATCGAGGAGCTCCGCAAGAAGACTGCAGAAATTCTAGAAGCTGGGGCCGCGGCTGATCCCGTGACTCGCAAGGTTCATGACTCCTTCATGAGCTTCAAGACGAAACACGATAAGTGGGCCAACACCAGTAGTCGCCAGTTCGCTGTCCGGGTCCGCGGCGGGTAGTCTCCCCCAGAAAAGCCCTTCTTAGTTGGCACTGCATAGTGCAGCTGAGATGGGTCTTGCCCGTCTCTCATGCGGTCGACTGCTACGCACGGCCGCGGGGAGGCATGTGCACAGATCATTAGAGGAACGGAGCCGCAACCCCATTTCCGTTCCGAATAATCCACTGAACTGACGGGCCAAACGCTCTGACGGTCAATAATGGACGGCGGAGAACCGAATGAACATTCAACAAGTTTATTTTCTCTATCTCTTCCCCGAGGGACGAGTTGACCGTACGACCATGGCGACGGGACTCGCGGCGTTGCTGCTGGCGGGCATCGCCGTGCATCTGACCGTTCCCATGACGTCGCCGGTCTGGTTCTTTTTCGATTGCTTCTTGTTCATGTTCGCTCTGGTGCTAGCGGTCAAGAGACTGTTCGACCGGGGTCGTCCCGACTGGTTCTTGTTCTTATGCCTGGCGCCTGTCGCCTGGCTGGCCATCGCACTTGATCCAAAGATCGAATTTGTGCATCGGGACTTGTGGGTGGCGTTGGGATTCTCTCTATGCTTGCTGACGCTGTGGCTGGCGGCAGAATTGTTCATCCTTCCCGGTCGGCCGGCAAAAGACCCCGGCCCCAAGGAAGTAAGCCTGACGGATGGCATCGACGCCTTCGTTGACGTCGTCGGCCGGGTGTTTGCATGGGCCTGCATCGCCCAGGTGGCATTGGTCGGGACTAACGTGATCTTACGTTACCTATTCCGCATCGGCCCCATGGAATTGCAAGAGCTGGAATGGCATTTAATATCGCCAATCGCGCTTATCGGTATGAGCTACGCCCTTCGCCACGGCGATCATGTGAAGGTGGATATTTTTTACGACAAGTTCCGGGTGGAGACACAAAACTTCGTCGATCTGCTGGCCAGCCTATCTCTCATTGTCATTTCGATTATCATTATCGACTTCTCCATCGGTTTCGTCGACCAGGCCTACTTTATCGACGAGGGCTCGCCAGACCCGGGCGGGTTGCCGCATCGCTGGTTGCTCCGCTCTTTTATCCCCGTCGGTTTTGCGATTTTAACGATGCAGTCGGTGTCGAACCTGCTGAAGACTGTTGCCCTGATTTTTCGGCGGCAACGGATCACTGGCTGACGGAGAACCCCACCCGTGCAGGAATTCATCGGCAACCTGATCTACGACTTCGGCGACCTTATCGGGCTGGGCGAACTGATATTTCCCGTCCTGATGGGTCTATTTCTGTTCTTCCTCTTGTTCCTCGGCTTTCGGGTGGCGATTGCGCTGGCCGCATCCGGTTTTTTGTTTTTGTATCTGGCCGGCGAGTTCTCATTGTTAAACTTGTTGCCGATCCGCATCTTTGGGGTTCTCGATAACCAGACTTTGATGGCCATCCCGTTGTTCGTATTCATGGGTGTGATGCTGGAGCGTTCGCGCATGGCCGAGGATCTTCTAGACGTCATCGGCCACGCCGCCGGGGGTCTTCGCGGCGGCATGGGGTTGGCGATCATCCTCGTCGGCGTTCTGATGGGGGCGTCAACAGGGATCGTCGGCGCCACGGTGGTGACTTTGGGCTTGTTGACTCTACCAGTGTTCCTGCGCAGGGGGTATTCGAAGTCGTTGGCATGCGGCACCATCTGTGCCTCGGGGACCTTGGGTCAGATCATCCCTCCCAGCCTGGTGCTGATCCTGCTCTCAGATATTCTGGGCATCGGCCTCGGCACACTATTTGCCGCGGCCATGCTTCCAGGCCTGTTGCTGGCTGGCCTTTACGCCATCTATATGCTTGGCATCGGCCACTTTAAACCCGAAATGGCACCGGCAATTCCGGAGGAAGAACGCGCTGCCATTTCTCGCGGTGAACTGATCAAGAATCTGTTCGTCGTCGTGCTGCCACCAATCTTTCTAATTTTTGCGGTTCTGGGTTCTATCATCGGCGGCATCGCCGCGCCGACCGAGGCCGCCTCCATGGGTGGTATAGGCAGTATCCTCATAGCCATTATTGGCAAGCGGCTAACGAAAAAGGTGATTATCGAAACCGTTCGGGGGACGATGCGCATCAGCGCTATGGTGTTCTTCATCCTCATCTGCGCCCAGGCGTTTTCGCTGGCATTTCGCGGACTCAACGGCGACGAGTTGATTGTTATGCTGTTTCAATTCGTTCCCGGCGGGGTGACAGCAGACCTCGTTTTCGTTCTTGTTATGCTGTTCCTTCTCGGCTTCTTCCTCGAATGGATCGAAATCTGCTACATCGTTCTGCCATTGTTCTGGCCGGTCTTGGACAAGATCGGCGTTGATCCGGTGTGGTTCGCTATACTTGCCGGGGTCGTTCTGCAGACCTCGTTCCTGACGCCGCCCGTGGGCTGGGCGCTGTTTTTCCTGAAAGGGGTGGCCCCACCCGAAGTGTCGTCCAAAGACATCTACATCGGAGTTATGCCGTTCGTGGGGCTGCAGCTTGTCGGGTTAGTGCTATTGTTTTTCTACCCGTCTATCGCCACCTGGTTGCCAAAGGCCATTGGCTGGTAGCTGACCACAACAGGAGATTAAAAAACTATGCGCAATTTCGAACTCCCCGGGCGCTCGCCCGCTCACGGCATCGATGGTATGGTCGCGACCAGTCACACGCTCGCCACGGCGACGGCGGTCAACGTCTTACGGAGCGGCGGCAATGCCATGGACGCGGCCATCGCGGCTTGCGCCGTGCAATGCGTCGTCGAGCCCGAATCGACCGGCGTCGGCGGTGACTGCTTCTGCCTCTACGCGCCGGAGGGTTCGGCCGACCTCGTCGCCTTCAACGCATCTGGCCGCTCGCCCATGGCGGCGACCCTGGAGTGGTACCTGGAACACGGCATTACAGAGATCGAGCGCCAATCACCCCATGCTGTTACCGTACCGGCTGCTGTCGACGCTTGGGAGCAACTCAGCCGAGACTACGGCACTATGAGCCTCGGCGAGATCTTGCAGCCGGCCATCGGCTACGCGCAAAACGGTTACCCAATATCATCGCGGGTCGCTCTCGATTTCGCCAACGAAAGTGAAATCCTCGGTAAGAACGAAAATACCAAGCGGGTTTTCATGCCAGGTGGACACACGCCCCAGGTCGGTGAAAGGCATTGTCAGCCGGAGCTGGCAGTGACGTTGCAGAAAATTGCGGAGGGTGGCCGCGACGCCTTCTTCACCGGCGAAGTCGCCGAGGACATGGTGGAATACCTGCAAAGTCTCGGTGGTCTTCACACACTGGACGATTTCGCCAGCTCCCACGGCCAGTATGTAAACTCCATTTCCACTGAGTACCGCGGTTATCGCGTCCATGAACTGCCGCCTAACGTGCAAGGTGTCACGGCACTACAGCTGCTCAACATTATGGCTGGTTTCAAAGTAGATGGTGTCGATCCACTCTCCCTCGAGCGTCTGCATCAGGAGATCGAGGCCGGGCGTTTGGCCTATCAGGATCGCAACACGCTGATTACCGACCCAGTGCTCGCCAAAGTGCCGGTGGAGTGGATGCTGTCACAAGCCCACGCCGATGAACTGCGCGCCGCCATCGACCCGACTCGTGCCCTCGATCCCCTGCCGGCCGTCACCGCGCCTAAACACGACAGCACGGTTTACATCACTGTCGTTGACAAGGATCGCAACAGCTGCAGCTTCATCAACACACTGTATAGCAATTTCGGCGCCGCCCTCATGGCGCCCAGGTTTGGCGTCACCTTCACCAACCGGGGCGAGGATTTCGTCATCGACGCCGACCACGTCAACTGCATCGCGCCCGGCAAGCTGCCCCGCCACACTCTGATACCGGGTATGGTCACCGAGGGTGACCGCGCCGTCATGTCCTTCGGCCTTATGGGCGGGAACTACCAGGCTTTCGGCCATATGCAGTTTCTTACCAAGTTGTTCGACTTCGGCATGGACATCCAGGAAGCCATGGATGCACCGCGCGTATTTCCGATCCCCGGCACACTCGACGTCGAGGTGGAGGGAGCCTTCCCTGAAGCAATCGTGGCTGGCCTCAAGGCGCTCGGCCACAACCCCATCAAGCCGCCCAAGCCCATCGGAGGCGCCCAGGCCATCTGGATCGATTGGGACCGGGGCCTGCTGACGGGCGGATCGGAACCCCGCAAGGACGGCTGTGCCATGGGGTTCTAGCCCACAGCCATCAATTTTGGCGGTCTCTCGAAAGGCGCTATCGTGTCGGTAGCTGAATTTCCGTGATTTTTTGCAACTCTGGATATTGGCCTGCACCCCTAAATTAACCCGAATTATTCACGGCGTTCCAGACATTTAATATAGTCGCACGTTATCATCTGTGTTTACGGCGATGTTTCGAGGTTGATTTTTCTAAGGCGTTTGGCTTTACGGCTCCAAAAAAGGGCCAGGAGTTATTGTTTTCGAATTCGGCATTCATCCCTCGTCGTCTGTCCCTTGGACGGTGGTTGATGAAAGAAACAGAATTAATGACTCCTGAACCTTTTGATTTCTCAACCATGAACATGACCACATCCAAACTCGCTCGGTTAAAGCTTCGACCATGGTGTATAGGAAGTATAAACACCCTATTTTCACTATTCCACCAAGGTAAGAAAGAGATTCGCGAAGCCGTCCAGCCCTGGAGCATCCGAAATCTGACCAATTCCCGCCAACGCTCATAATATTGCCTCTTCCAGCTGGCCATTCCAGTCACAATCAGCCACCAGGCATGCCGATTACCTGCCTTTTCTTTCGCAGGTTTAATGACCGGTTAGTGCCGTTTGCAGAAGTAAATCTCGAGATTTTGAAGGTCTGCTAACGAGAAAGCTGACCCTCAGATTTCATCGCTCGAGGGCTGCTAAGTGCCCATAGCTGTCATTTTCAAATCAACGTTACCGCACCAGTGCCGGCTACCTGCCGCTTCTTTCGCAGGTTCAATGACCGGAATGTGCCGGAAGCAGAAGTTAATCTGGGAATTTTGAACGTCCGCTATTGGGAAAGCCGACTCCACCCACCAGCACCCCAATAATGCAGGCTATCTTCTGCGCCCTGCTGGACATTGACT
>SMWK01000027.1 GCA_004356895.1 Gammaproteobacteria bacterium | reverse complement strand
TAGGCCGCTAGTGCGTAGTTTTCGTCGTTGGCAACTATATTAAAGTTACAGCGATTGTTTAACGAGAGTCACTACCCTCTCGGCATGCACCGCAAGCTCTGCTACCCACGTCGAAGCCAAGTCGCCCCCATGTGGACTGCAAAAGCAGCGTTAACATCCCTCACATCCGAGGGAATTGCGAAGCTTATCACGGTTCCAGCGGTCCGATTCCATGGAATCCGTGCATCGCACCTCTTTGCGGCATAATAGACAGACCCTCAAAGGAGACATTGAGTTCCCGATGCCCCGTTGGCTGTGTCATATCGCCTATCTGTCGCTGTTCGTGGCGGCAGGCGCTTTTGCGTCATCAATTGACTCTCGTAGAGACGTGGAACGGTCTGTCAACCTGATCGAGCAGGGATATCATGCACTGGCACGCACCTATCTCGCACCCGCGTTGATCGACTATCGCTTGAGCGACCGCGAACGTTCCCGGGCTTATTACCTGCGTGGCTACTCGTTTTATGCGGAAGATCTGTTCGTTTCGGCCAGCAAAGATTACCACCGAGCCCTCGAATTCAACCCCGATAATCCGCGCGCTATTGCGGCACTCGCCGGACTGCATTTTTACGGCCAGGGGGTCACTCAGGATCGCGCGCTCGCTTATCAGTTGTTTTTGAAGGCTGCGCATCTGGGTAACGTTCTGGCACAGTTTCAAGTGGGTTATGCCTTGCTTGGTGGTTATGGCACGGAGGTAAACGTAGAGGAAGCTCGCAGCTGGCTCACGCGCGCGAGCGAATCCGGGCACACGCCGGCGATGACCCATCTGGCCAAAAGTTATCGGGAAGGCGTCGCTGCGACCCCTGAGCCGGCTATTGCCAGGGACTGGTATGAGAAGGCATACGCCGCTGGCGCAGTCGATGCACTCGTCGCCCTCGCCTACATGTACCAGAACGGCGAGTTCGGCGAACAAGATTTAACGGAGTCGATAAGGCTATTCACCCAAGCCGCTGAGGCTGAATCGGGTGCTGGCGAGGTGAGCTTAGGTCATTCGTATCTTACCGGCACTGGCGTTGAGCAGAGTTATGAGCGCGCCTTGGAACTCTTCGAGCAGGCGGCAGCCAGGGACACGCTTGCGAGTTTCATGAGCTTGGGGCATATGTTCGAAACGGGTCTCGGCGTACCAAAAAACCTCAAAGACGCCAAACAATGGTACCGGCGCGGGGCCGAAGCTGGCCTCGCGGCCGCCCAGTTGCGCCTTGCTTACTTGTTGCTCGCGGATGGAAAACTTGAATCCCGGGGTCGGGCGCTCGACTGGTTCAGCAAGGCGGTCGCACAGGATCATCCTCAAGCACACAATGATTACGCCTGGTTGCTGGCCACCAGCCGTTCTGAAGAGCTTCGCAATGGCTCGTTGGCGGTCGAACATGCCGAGCGGGCTGTAGAGAAAAAACGCACGGCCGCATACCTGGATACGCTGGCTGCGGCTCACGCTGAGTTGGGGCAGTTTGCTGAAGCCATCCAATTCCAACAGCAGGCACTATCCTTAGTAGGAGAACAACAAATCGCGCTTAGCGTGGAACTCCAGAAACATCTGAGCACCTACCAGGAAGCGAAACCCTGGCGGGAATGAAGGGTTTCTGGTAAAAAGCGCCCGTTTATCAAGCAAGTAGGACTATAAGCTTCAAGTGAGTATCCAACAGCAGCGTACCAAGAAGGTTTACGGCGTGATTCTTGACATCCTCGCTGACAGTGGCAACGGCGACGTTACCTTCCGAGCTGGGGATGTCGGTACGAAGCTGCGGGCGGAAGGTCAACCTCTCGACGCCTGGGAAATTCGCGGTGAGTTCAGCACCCTCGAAAGTGAGGGGCTCATTACCCTGGAAGAAGAAAGCGGCGCCTGGACGTTGGCCCAGGACACCGCTAAAAGGCAGGCTAGCTGTTAAAACCCAGCAAGGCTTTGGTTTCCAGATATTCCTCGATACCGAATTCGCCTAGCTCTCGTCCGTTACCCGACTGCTTATAGCCGCCGAACGGGGCGTTGATGTCAAACCCGGCATCGTTGATCGCCACCTGACCGGTGCGCATCTGCCTGGCAACCCGGATCGCTCGATCCTTGTCGCCTGACCATACACAGCCAGCGAGGCCGTAGATCGAATCATTGGCGATTCTGATGGCTTCCTCTTCGTCATCGTAGGGAATGATCGACAGTACGGGACCAAAAATTTCCTCCTGGGCGATCGTCATGTCGTTCGTGACATCAGCGAAGACGGTCGGTTGTACGAAATAACCCTTCTCGAGTCCTTCCGGACGATCGGCGCCTCCCGTTACCAAGGTAGCGCCTTCCTCAATGCCTTGTCTGATCAGGTCTCTCACTTTCTCGAACTGCGCCGCGTGGACGATGGGCCCATGGGTAGTGCCTTCAGCCTTCGGGTCGTTGAAATTCAGCGATTCAACCGTTTCCTTGGCGATGGCGATGGCTTCTTTCTGGCGGTCACGCGGTACGAGCATACGGGTCGGAGCGGAGCAGGTTTGGCCCGAGTTCAGGTAGCAGCCCTGTAACCCGGCCGCGACTGCGGTCGGAAAATCGGCGTCATCGAGAATGATGTTCGGCGACTTACCACCAAGTTCCTGGGTGACCCGTTTGACCGTTTGGGCGGCCAGTTCCGCAACACGTTTGCCGGCGCGGGTGGAGCCGGTAAAGGAGATCATATCGACATCGGGGTGGGCTGCGAGGGCTTCGCCGACGATGGGGCCGAGACCATTAACGAGGTTGAACACTCCGGCAGGCACCTCTGCCTCTTCGAACACCTCGCAGAGCATGAACGCGCACAACGGCGCCATCTCTGTGGGCTTCACCACCATCGTGCAGCCAGCGGCCAACGCAGGTGCCACCTTGGCGACGATCTGGTGCAACGGGAAGTTCCACGGTGTGATAAATCCGCATACCCCAATCGGTTCTCTCACGATCTGTGTTTTGCCTTGTGCGCGGTCGAACTCGTAAGTGCGCGCAATACGCGCATAGTTGCCAAAGTTAGCCATCGGCATGCCGACTTGGATGGCGGTCGCCAGCGGCAGTGGCATTCCCATCTCTTCGCAAATCGTGTCGGCAAACTCTCCCATGCGGCGTTGCATGATCTCACCGATCTTATCGAGGTATTGAGCACGGTCCTCAGGCGATAGCGCTGACCAGCTCGGGAATGCCTCTTTTGCGGCCGCAACGGCTGCGTCGATATCAGCGGCTGTGCCCATGGGCACAACGCCGCACACTTCTTCGGTCGCAGGATTGATCACATCCAGCGTTTCGTTACCAGCGGGTGATGCCCACTGGCCGTTGATGTAGAACTTATCGTAAGTTTTCATACCTTCGTACTCTCTCTAGTGTCCCCCGGGTCACGGGTGTCGATTGATGGATTTTTATATCGATAGAAATCAGGGCCGGTAAGTGTAAAGACCCTGTTGGGGAACGCAATCCCGCCGAGGTAGCGAGGGTGATTTAGCCGAGTCGTTTAGAAAATTTCGTCAGGGCTCAAATTGAAGCGCTGTATCAGCTCTTTGCGTACCGCCTGATAAACCTCTGGGCTTTCGCTGCGCAGCACTTCGAGTTCCTGCTGCAACTCATCGTCCAGAGGCTGATAGACCACCACTTCCACGCGCCGATTGCGCGCACGACCTGCGGCGGTACTGTGGGAAACGAGGGGCCTGGTTGCAGCGTAACCCGTCACAGTGAAACGGTCTTCGTCGATGGAGCCGTCGGCGAACAAGCCGTGTGCCACGCTCACTGCGCGGGCACTGGATAACGCCCAGTTAGAGCGAAACTGTGCCGTTGCAATGGGCCTGTCGTCGGTATGGCCTTCCACCACGATATTGCCATCACTTTCCTTGAGCACGTCCTGGATGATGCGCAATACCGGCTTGAAGTTGGGCGACAACGTGGCCGAGCCCGATTCGAAACTACCATGCTCCTTCACCCGCACGATGATGCGCCGCCCTTCGGTTTCAACCTCGATGACTCCCGCCGCGATTTCCTTGGATAGCGCGGTCGCCAGTTCGATCGCATTCTCTTCGGTCTCGCCTACGAGATCGCGGATCTTGTCCACGACCAGAAGTTTCTGTGCGTCGCCGCTTTCGCCAATGTTGCTCGACCCCATGTCCTGGCAGGCGACTTCGAGGCTGCTCTTCGACAAGTCGGTCGTCTTCTGCCAGATTTCGTTCAGTGGGGTGGGTGCGGGTTTTCCGGGTGAGAACTCTTGGGCAATGATGCTCGTGCCCTTTGGCGGATCGTTGGCTTTGAATTTCTGCTGTACGCCAAACGCCTGGCTCATGGAACCGGCAAGACGTTTGAATTTCATGACGTCCATCTCCGAAAACGAGAGTAACAAGACGAAAAAACACATGAGCAGCGACATCAGATCGGCAAACGTCATGACCCAGGCAGGCAAACCCGTGTCTCCGCCGCCCCCTTGCGCGTCGTGCGGATCGTCCACCGATTACTCCGCTTCTACGCGCTGGGACTCCGGGAGATAAGCTTTCAACATCGAGTCGATGACCCGAGGGTTCTGACCACCCTGAATAGCCATGAGCGCATCGACAATCATCGATTTTATCCGCCCTTCTTCTTCACGCCTCAGCGTGAGTTTGTCGGCAACAGGTATCGCAAACATGGTGGCTAACATCGCGCCGTACAGCGTCGTCAGTAGGGCTACGGCCATAGCCGGACCAATGGATTTCGGATCATCCATATTGGCCAACATGGCGACCAAGCCGACGAGCGTGCCGATCATGCCCATCGCCGGGCCCACGTCGCCAATTGCGGAGAAGATCTTCGCGCCCCATTCATGCCGCTGCAGGGTCTGATGGAGGTCTTTGTTCAGTAGACTGCGCACCACTTCAGCGTCGTGACCATCCACCAGGAGCTGGATACCCTTGGCGAGGAAATTGCTCGATACTTCCTGGCCTTCCAGCGAAAGCAGGCCACCTTTACGGGCGGCGTCGGCTAACGCCACCACCTCTTCGATTATTTGTTCGGGCTTCGTGAGCTTGAAGCTGAACGCTTTCACAGCGACTTTTACCGCGCCCAGAAACTGGCCAAGGCCAAACTTCATGAGCACGACAAACAATGTGCCGATAAGCACGATCAACAGCGCGGGTATATTGACGAACATACCACCCGAGCCGCCCATCAGCATGGCCGCGATGACGATGCTAAACGAACCTATTAATCCCACCAGGGTCGCGAGATCCATAATTCCTCAATATTGGTGCTTTACCCTGAAAGTCTAGACGTTAATTCCGTAATTCACCTTGCGATGGCAGATTCGCGCGGTTACCTTGGCGGAATGACGAAAAATACCAAAAAGTCGTCAGAAGCCGCGCCAGAAGCGGGTCTTGCCTTCGAGGCGGCACTCGACGAGCTCGAGGCCCTCGTGCACAAGATGGAAAGCGGCGAACTCTCTCTGGAGGACTCGCTCGCAGCCTTCGAGCGGGGGGTGAAGCTCACCCGTCACTGTCAGGCGGCGCTGAAGTCGGCAGAACTCAAGGTAAAAGTACTTACCGAGAACGATACGGACGACCTCGAGATCCTCGAATTAGACGACATCGCCGAGTTGGATGACGACTGACCTTCCCACACTCAGGAAAACCATCGAGGACGCATTGCGTCACTACCAACCGGAGCAATCCGCTACCTCCCAGTCCCTCATCGACGCAATGCGTTATGCGAGCTTAGGGGGCGGTAAAAGGATTCGACCCATGCTGGTCTGCGCGACCTGTACCGGACTCGGCGGATCCCTCGCCGATGCTCTGGCCCCGGCCTGTGCCGTCGAATACATACATGCCTATTCCCTCATCCACGATGACCTGCCGGCCATGGACGACGATGAGTTGCGCCATGGCCTGCCGAGCACACACGTTAAATTCGGCGAAGCGACAGCAATACTCGCGGGTGACGGATTGCAATCACTCGCATTCGACACGCTCGCCAACGCGCCCAACGTCGCGCCCGCAATACGGCTGCGAACCGTGCAACTGTTGAGCCGCGCGATTGGCTGGGAAGGGATGGTTGGTGGTCAGAGCTTCGATCTCGAGGCGACCGGCAAACGCCTGAGCTTAACTGAGCTGCAAACCCTGCACGCCGCAAAAACCGGTGCGCTGATCAAAGTAGCAGTACAGATTGGCGCAGTGTTTGCGGGTACGGAGCAAACCCAGCCCGAAGCCTTCGTCTTGTTGAGCGAATTCGCCGATCGGCTGGGGCTCGCCTTCCAGGTCATCGACGACGTGCTGGACGTCACCCAAAGCACGGAAGTACTCGGCAAGCCCGCTGGATCCGATGGCAAGGCTGGCAAAAGCACTTTCCCGGGGCTTTTGGGTGTGGAACCCGCTCAGGAAATGGCCGAAGCCCTACTAGCCGAGGCCCTGCCAATGCTCTCCCGCATAGGCCTGCAACACAATCAACTAGCGGAACTCGCAAACCTGGCGATCGTCCGCGACCACTAGATCACCATGAGAAGTTCGCAGGGCGAACTCCCGAGTGCCAGGCCCTCAGGGATGAGCCTTACCGGCGTCCGTAAAACAACGGATCAATATTTCTGAGTGAGCGTCAGCACGCCGCCCACCTCCTGCATGGCCACTTGGCGCAGGAAAGACATGCCGAGCAGGATATCGATGGGGTACGCGCCTTCAATGACGGCCGCTTGGACGTTGTAGACCCTAATACCGCCGACCGTTACCTCATCAAGAATCACGAAATATGATTCCGCCGTGCCTTGGGCGGTTTGCACGATACCTTTCTCTCCCCGTTCATAAAGAAGACCCATCCTTCTGGCTTCTTGCGAACTGATTGCGACAACGGACGCACCCGTGTCGATGAGAAAATTGGCGGAGCTGTCATTGATGGACCCGCCGATTCGATACTGGCCATATCGATCCGGTGCAATGGCTATATGGGCTTGTTCCGGTTGTCGGAAACTAGCGCCAACTCGGTTACTAAGCGAGAGGCGATACTCTTGACCGCGATAACGTACACGCGCTTGTTCTGCGTCTGCAGATATGAGCGTCACTCCCTGGGGAGACGTCTCACCCACTTTGATGAGTGCCTCACCACCAGCGACGCGGACGACGGCTCTATTTTTGAACAGCCCGACAACTTCAACCGGGGCAACCGACCACGCCAGACCCGCTGTTAGAAGCGCTGACACGGTGAGAGCGAAAACGAGAAATCCTTTCATAACGAATCGCCTGTGCTGAAGGCAGCGTTAGTTTATCGTTATCGTCGTCAAAGCACCTGAACAAACAGGAAAACTGAGAGTTGCAACACGATCGCAACGAGAACTCCAGCAATGAGATCGTCGAACATCACGCCAAAACCACCAGGCACTCGATGATCGGCCAGTCCGATCGGCCAGGGTTTGGCGATATCGAGGAGGCGGAACAACACAAAGCCGAGTAAAGCGAGTATCCAGCTTTGACCGATACCGAGGAGAGCTACCCAGATCCCAACGATCTCATCGATGACGATGGCCGGATCATCAAAGCACTCGTAGCGGCGCGTCACGCGTTCTACCACCCACCACCCCAGCGCAAATGTTGCTGCGGCCACACCGAGTTGCACAAACCAAGGCGTTGGCGCTAACAGCCACCACCAGACGAGCAACCCGAGTACGCTGCCCCAGGTACCTGGGGCCTTCGGTAAAAAGCCGCTGCCAAAGCCGCATACCAGCAACACTTCCGGGTCTTTGCCATCGCGCCAGCTGAGTACGCTCACCCCTGGAAGTGACGGTACCCGGCACCACTCACGGGCTCTCCATCTAACTCAATGCCGGACTTCGTAACCACCAACCCTATCTGGGTTGCAGCGACTCCGAGTGCCGGGAGGTGATCTACCAGCTGCGCTGGTACCGTGAAGCAGAGTTCATAGTCATCGCCGCCATTGAGCGCTTGGTCGAGGTTCGCGCCGTCCGCTACGGGCACATCCACCGTGGCGAGTTGCGCGCCAACGCCGCTCGCAACACAAATGTGCGAAAGATCCTGCAGCAGACCGTCCGAGATATCGATCGCGCCGCTGGCGATGCCACGAAGCGCGAGGCCAGCCTGCAACCGTGCCTCAGGCATGAAGTAACGTCGCGCGGGACCACTTAGCTCTTCCGCGCTTCGGAAATCGACCAGGCCACCTTCACAAACCGCTGCTGCGGCAGCACCAAGCGACCCTGTAACAAAAACAGCATCACCGGGCTGTGCGCCGCTGCGCGTAAGCGCCTGACTTGTCGGAACGTAGCCGTGGACACTAACAGTTATACAAAGGGGGCCAGCGGAGACGTTGCCACCAACAATTTTGATAGCGGCTTTTTTTGCCGCCTCGGCGATCCCTTTTGCGAACTCGCGTGCCCAGGTTTCAAGTGCCTGCGGTAGGTTCAGTGCCACGAGTACAAAACCCGGTTCCGCACCCATGGCAGCAAGATCAGACACGCTCACCATAATCGCGCGGTAACCCACGAGCCATGGCGCTGCTGCTGACGGAAAATGCACGTCCGCCAACAGGGCGTCGATGGACGAGACGAGTTCACAACCTTCGGGCACTTGAGTTACCGCGCCATCGTCACCCGGACCTAACACCACCCCTCGTGCCACATCTCCGAGCTCGGCGACCATCATGTCAATCAGCTGAAATTCGTTCACGAGCTTTGCTGTTCATCCACACGCAACACGTTCGACAACTTGTCTAAGATGCCGTTGATGTACTTGTGGCTATCTTCTGCACCAAATGTTTTTGCGAGCTCAACGTATTCATCGATGACCACCCGGAAGGGTACCTCGATCCGCTCCTTCAGCTCGAAGGTACCGAGACGCAAAAGCGCAAGCTCCACCTTGTCGAGTTCCTTGAGTTTGCGGTCGAGGTACGGTTGAAAACACTCGTCGAGCGCCTCACTACCCAGCAGTACACCTTGCAGTAGTTCACGAAAGAAATCGCGGTCCGCCTTGGCGAGGCTGCCATCTTCGGCAAATTGTTTTTCCACCGCGTGAGTGTCGGCGTCCGTCATCTGCCATTGATAAACCGCTTGCACCAATACGCGCCGGGCGTGGCGCCTAGCCCAGGAACTCGAACCCACTTGTGTACCTATATGTCTGTATCTGCCGGGAGTAGACGAATCCTGAGATCATCGCCTACCTGCGTGCAATCCGACATTCTAGCGTTAACCACGTCGTTCATGGTGGCTAAGGGTAATTGCGCAAAAGGTCTCGCTTCGCTACCCATGAGCTTGGGTGCCAGATAGACGATGAGCTCGTCCCAAAGCTGTGCGGTGATGAACGATCCCAACAGCGTAGCACCAGCTTCAACGAGCACCTCGTTGCAGCCGCGCTCGGCGAGTTTCTCAAGCAACCTGCGAAGGTCCACCTGGGTTTTGCCCACCGCAACGTGCTCAACTCCTGTGAGCCGCGGCTCGGTGTCCTCACCGTGAACCAGCATGACTTCACCTTCTGGCTGCAGCAGCGCCGCTTCAGGTGGCGTACGTAGTTTGGTGTCGAGGACAACACGAATCGGTTGGCGGATTCTGCCATCCACCGTATACGCCTCATCGCGCACGGTGAGCTTAGGATCATCGGCGAGAACCGTACCTATGCCCGTAACGATGGCACAGCTGCGAGCGCGCCAGTACTGCACGTCTGCGCGCGCTGCTGCACCGGTAATCCATTGGCTTTCACCCGTTGCCATCGCGGTGCGGCCATCCAGGCTGGTGGCTACCTTGAGCCGCACCAGGGGTCGGCCGCTGATCATTCGTTTGCTGTATCCCGCATTGAGCAAGCCGGCTTCGCGCAACTCGATGAGATCTACATCGATACCCGCCGCGCGCAGCTCTGCAAAACCCTGCCCCGCCACCTTGGGGTGGGGATCGACCATCGCCGCGACCACACGCGTAACCTTGGCGCGGATGAGAGCGTCGACACAAGGCGGCGTACGCCCGCGAAACGCGCAAGGTTCAAGACTCACATAGACAGTCGCACCACTCAGATCGGCAAATCCTTGGCCTCGCGCATCACTCATCGCGTTGACTTCCGCATGAGCTTCGCCCGCTCGGATATGCCAACCACGCCCCAGCACCTGCCCGTTGCGTACGATCAGGCAGCCTACCCTGGGGTTGGGGGTGCACGAATAAAGCCCACCTTCGGCTAACTCGACGGTGGTCGCCAGGTAGACCAGATCGGAGTCCTGGATCATCGTCGCTGCCTTTGCTCTGGAGCCGTGTTAATCGCCATCTCGTTTGAGCTTCTGGATCTCGTCCTGAAACTCGCTGACATCCTGAAAATCCATATAGACGGAGGCAAAACGCACGTAAGCCACATGGTCCATTTTACGCAGCTCACCCATGACCTC
>SMWK01000319.1 GCA_004356895.1 Gammaproteobacteria bacterium | reverse complement strand
AATGCCCAGCCATCTGCGGACATGGACGTTGCAAACTGGGCATGTGCATTCGTATTGAGTCGTTCGTGCTTCAACATCTTGACCGGCTCTACAACTGCAGTCCCGTCTGCCGGCCTCCACAACAGATTTGGTGCGTGACCCTCCCGTACAGACGCAAATACCACCAGCTTGCCAAAGTTGCCGTATTTGTAGGTTGCGGTATCCGGATTGCTGTCCAGCCGAACGCCGGAGCCGGTGAGAACGGCGACAAACTGGGTGCCATCGATTTCGTAAGTGATTGGCGGGGCGACGATAGACGTATAGGTGTTGTACTGCCAGAGCAGGTCGCCATTGTCGGTATTGAAGGCGGAGAAGTTGCCCAGCGCGTCACCCTGGAACACCAGCCCACCGGCCGTCGCGACCACCCCACCGTTCCAGTAGTCCACGTGTTCAACCGCCCACTTCGTCTCTCCGGTGAGGGGATCGAACGCTTTGAGATAACCAACCGCATCCGGTCCATCTGGCGTGTTGTCCAACAACTGATTGATCCGACCCCACTCTATCCCCATGTTGAAACCTCCCGTGGTGACCTTGTAAAGGCCGGTTTCTGCATACTCCTCGTTCATGGCGTAGACAAAGGCGGCATCCTGGGTGGGGAAGTAGACGAGTCCTTTGCTTGCGTCATATGACATGGCCTGCCAGTTGTGCGCACCGAGGGGTCCCGGCAGAATCCATTGCGGATGGTCGGCGTACGCCGTGTCCGGATTTTCCACCGGACGCCCGGTCTGCATATCCACGTGGGTTGCCCACGTGACTGCACCATAGGGATGGGCGCGCAACAGCGTTCCGTCACTGCGATCGATGACGTAAAAGAAACCGTTTTTCGGCGCCTGCAAGAGCACCTTACGTTGCACCCCGTCGACCTCCATGTCCGCCAGGATCATGTCTTGTACAGCGGTGTAGTCCCAGTTTTCGCCAGGCGTGGTCTGGTAGTACCACTTCATCACCCCGGTGTCGGCATCCAGCGCAACAATGGCGGTCAGAAAGAGGTTGTCACCACCTCCTGGCGAGCGGATGGCCCGGGTCCAGGGTGCGCCGTTGCCTACACCCAGATAGATGTTGTGGAAATCCGGATCGTAAACGATGGAGTTCCACACCGTGCCGCCGCCGCCGATCTTCCACCATTCGCCGCCTTTCCAGGTTTTGGCGGCCATTTCCATCTCTGGATGTTCGAATGGCAGGGACGGGTCGCCGGGCACTGTATAGAAACGCCACGCCTGCTCGCCCGTTTCCGCGTCATACGCCGTAACATAACCGCGCACACCGAACTCTGCACCGCCGTTGCCGATATATATTTTTCCGGCTGCCGCTCGAGGAGCGCCGGTAATCGAGTAGTTGCGTTCATGGTCAACGATAGTGTCGACTTCCCAGACAGGCATACCCTTTGCCGCGTCCAGCGCAATCAGCCTGCCATCCAACGTTGCCAGATAAACGCGGCCCTGATAAACCGCCAGGCCGCGACTGATCACGCCACAACAGGATTTGCGTGCATGTCCGGGTGGAACTTGCGGATCAAACCGCCAGATTTCCTCGCCGCTCGCCGCGTCCAGGGCATAGGCGATACTCCAGGCGCTGGTGAAGTACATGACGCCATCGACCACTAGCGGCGTGGCTTCCAGCGCGCGGGTGGTATTGAGGTCTTTGAACCAGGCCAGACCCAGACCGTCCACGGTTTCCTGATTGATGTCGGTTAAGGGGGAGAATCGTTGCTCTTCGAAAGTTCGACCGTAGGTCAACCAGGCCCCGGGTTCATCCACATCAGCCCGGTTGATGCGCTCGTCTGTTACCAGAGCGACGGACGCAGACACCGTTGCCGGTATCGATTCGGCAGCAGGGCTTGTGTCCGCCGCTGTGGGAGGTTCTGCAGGTGGTGGTGATTCAGCTGACCTGAATACCAGCCAGGCAATGGCCGCAATGGCAACGATGACAGCCAGAATGATCGCGGTAGAAAGTCCCCTCTGGGTATCGTTCATGATCTTCCCCTGAATGTGGTTTTGACGCCCCGTATGCTGGATGTTGATTGGTTTGTTGTCAGTCCGATTCTTCTTCCAAATGCTTAGCGTTTGCAACTCCGACTCTGAGTAGGTCAGAACCAATCCAAGCATACCTGATTTTGATTAACGACTCAGGCGAACGACTCAGTCTACGACGGCAGTCGAGTCAAAACTGCCTTTGGGTAGCTTTCTAAGGTATAAGGTAGTGTACAGTCACCACCAAGATGAGGCACTGCGATCACGATAGCGTCACCTAAAGCTTTCTATCTGCCGATAGTAGTGGCATGGGCGTTGTGTGCCTTGATGTCGATAGGTGGGTGCGGATCTTCGCCACGGGATGCCCCTGCGGAGGACCTCTTTGTTGGTGACTTAGCGGACATTGAGGTCCGTGGTTACATTCGTTTTGGTCGGCAAACCTGGGCGGGTTTCGATTCCCTGCCTCAAGAAGGGTTGCCGATGCAGTCCTACTATCAGCTTGCTGAGGACTTTGCAGCAAAACGAGGGCTTGCGGCGCACTGGGTCGACATCGACGATTTTGTCGAGTTACTCCACGCTGCGGTGGCGGGCCGGGTCGACGTTGTGATCAACAACGTAACGGTTACCGAATCGCGCAGGCAACTCGTTGGCTTCACGATACCGCTCACCCTCAGCGATGAGTGGCTGATCGGGCGCACGCAGAACATGGCACTGGAACTGGAGTCGGAGGCGTTTCAGCAACTCACGCTGGGAATTCCCGAAGGGACCGCCTATCTCGACTCGGTCGCCACCACGCCTGAGTTGGCGGGGCTGCGACTCGAACGTCTACCGCCCACCATGTTGCCTGACGAAGTCGTCGACGGCATTACGGCTGAACGTTATGACCTCACGTTGATGGATGCGGGTAGTGCGCGATATCTGGTCGAAAACAGTCTAAACCTCGAGCGCTTGTGGACACTCCCAAAGCGACGAGAACTGGCGTGGGTTGTTCGGCGCGACAACCCGAACTTGTTAGCTGCACTGGACCAATTCCTTGTCGAACAGCATATCGGCGGCCGGCGTGCACGGCGAGATCGTCAGGATCTGGCTGGCATCAAGGCGAGTGGCACGATGCGCATGCTGACGTTGACTGGGCCACATACATTTTTTCTCTGGCGAGGGGAGTTGCTGGGTTTTGAATACGAACTTCTGAAACTGTTCGCAGGGGAGCAGGGAGTACGTCTGGAGGTTGTGTTGGCGCCCGATCGCGCCAGCCTCTTTGAAAATATCGAATCGGATCGAGCAGATGTATTGGCTGCCGCGGTGACAGTCACCGAAGAGCGACTCAAATCCGGGCTTCATTTCTCGGAACCTTATATGTATGTGGACGAAGTATTTGTAAGTTCCGTATCCAATCCACCGCCTGAAACTCTGGATGATCTGAGCGACCGCATCGTCTACCTGAACCCCGTGACAAGCCACTGGCAACATATGCAGAGCCTGGAGTCACCAGTGGTGATTCGCGAAGTAACCGACGACATGGAAACGCTTCTGGAGCGGGTTCGGAGCCTCGACTATGACGTTACGCTGATGGATAGTCATCTGTTGGCGATAGAACGGGCGTACAACGGAGACCTGGCGGAAGGTTTGGTGTTAACCAAAGGTGCTCCCATAGCCTGGGTCGTTCACCCGGATAACGTAGAACTCAGCCAGGCATTAGACGAGTTCACGAAACGCGTATATCGCAGTAAGACATATAACCTGTTATGGCAAAAATATTTCGGCAACGAACGGCGCGTCATTCGTCATGAGCGGCAACGTATCGTTGGAGCCGAACTGTCCCCCTACGATAGCCTTGTTAAACAACGGAGTACTGAGTTTGAATTCGATTGGCGCATGGTGGTGGCGCAAATGTATCAAGAATCCAAGTTCGATCCGAAACGTACATCGTTTGCAGGTGCCCGCGGTTTAATGCAGGTGATGCCAAGAACGGCAGCGCAAGTTGGCGTAGATGAACAGGATCTGTGGGAGCCTGAACCCAACATCACCGCCGGGGTACGCTACCTGAACTGGACCCGGGAGCGATTTGAAGACTCGTTGCCGTTGAGCGAGCGATTGTGGTTCGCCCTGGCCGGCTACAACGCAGGGCCCGGTCATGTGCGGGATGCACGCCGCCTCGCTCGAGAGCAGGGTTGGAATCCGAACTTATGGTTCGACAATGTCGAACGTGCCATGTTGCTTTTGAGCAAGCCAAAGTACGCGCAACGAGCCCACTACGGTTTTGTGCGTGGCAGCGAGCCGGTAAAATACGTGCGTGACATTCGAGAGCGGTACCGGGCCTACGTAAATCACTTAAACGAGTTGGAGAGCGGTTCACTGCGATGACTTTCCACGACCTTAGTGGAGCCTGTTCAGCTGTGCTCGGCGGTACTGAGCGGGCGATTGCCCGACGCACTTCTTGAAAGCAGCGTAAAACGCTGAATTGGAATTAAAACCGACCGTGAACGCAATGTTCAATATGGCGCCGTTTTGGCCGTCGAACCTGCTCAATAGCTCTCTGGCATGTTCGATTCTGTGTTGATTCAGGTAGTCAAAAAAACTCATACCGAATCCGGAATTGATGACCTGTGACAAATGGTTGACTGAACAATCAACAGCCTCTGCAAGCTTCGGTAACGTCAGGTCAGACCTCAGGAAAACCTCTTGCGACTGCATGACCTGCTCGAGCCGGTTTTTGTACTCGAGTAACTGTTTGCTATTCAATCCGGACTTTGCGTACTTGTGCGTTGGTGCTTCGCAAGACTTCATGTGACCGAGGTTCGAGGGCTGGTTGATGCTGGGAATATCGTAGTAGTCGGTGATCGTCATCGCCGCATCGCCATGTAGCGTCATAAATTCCGCACCGCGATAGAAGTTCTGGCGTTTGCTCTCGACTTTCTCGAGCGGACACATCTGATATTGAAACGCTATGGTGTCTCTGCTCGTTAGAATTTCTCCGATCAACTCGTACCGGTGCCGGTGGTTGGAGAAAAATTCACGCAGGCTGGTAATCAGTTCGTCATGGGAGCTTTGGACGTTCTCCGGGACGTCGCAGTAGATGCCGTCAGGGGTGAGATGGTCAGCCACGCCTTTTGGATC
Organism: Gammaproteobacteria bacterium; assembly: GCA_004356895.1. Classification (GTDB taxonomy): domain Bacteria; phylum Pseudomonadota; class Gammaproteobacteria; order Pseudomonadales; family Azotimanducaceae; genus SMWK01. Next base: position 657 of record SMWK01000319.1, on the reverse strand, counting down.
GCAGTGGTTCCATGCGTCAAAATAGCTTTCTACAAATTCTGTTACTTGCATAGCGGTTTCCAGACGTTCCGCATTCGAAAACACATCCTATCGCAGGGTTGCGAGAGATGTCATACCAGAATTGTATCCCGTTCGCCGAAACCCAGACTCAGCCGTTGGGCGGATCCCGAATCAACAATCAGGCGGCGGTGTGGCGCGTGCCCGGATTGGTGCCCAGAACGGCTTTTGTTTGCGCGTACATCTGGCCACCCGGCTGTACTGGCGCAGTTCTTTTTCGTAGTAAATTTCCGCCCACAGTTCACCTTGCAGGTACTGTGTTTTTATCATGGCCAGGGCGATGTTCGCTTTTACCGCGGGTGACCACATCGCCGAGGTAACGTAGCCAATTTCCCGCGAGCAACGCTTGTTTTCATAGATGTAGGAGCCTTCGGCTGGTTTATTACCTTCGATGTCGAGTTTGGTCAACGTGTACTTCGATCCGTGTCGTTTCTCTCTCAACAATGCACTTCGACCGCTGAAATGTGGCTTGTCGAAATCGACCAACCAGCCGAGGTTCAATTCGAACGGCGTCTGGTCATGCTCAAAGTGGACGGTCCTGAGCGCTTCATTAAATTCCATCGCTGGCATAATGAACGCAGCCTCGAGTCGGGCCATATT
>SMWK01000318.1 GCA_004356895.1 Gammaproteobacteria bacterium | reverse complement strand
CCTTGCGGGCTCCTGTGCCCATAAGTCCAGATGGTGTCGAGTGCCTTGGCATCAGTGATGAATGGATTGTCGGTGGGTATGCGCCCATCATCATGAACGCGGTGAGTCTTCCCGTATGGAGAACGGAGATTCTGGGGGGTGTCCATAGCACGCATACCCACCGTGATGAAGACGAAGCCGTCCGGATCGAATGCAATACGACCCCCCGCAACCACATCGAGGTAATAATTGAAATCGAAAATTGCGGGTTTCCAGATCGTCTCCTGATCTATCCAGCGCCCGCCTTTGATTCGGCCGCGAACCAATACGTTGCGCGATTTTGGTGGGTCATCTACGCTAACGACCCCACCGCACGTCGTGCAGCGTTCCGTGTAGTGCAAATAGATCCACCCGTTTTTGTCATAATCTGGATGTGCCTCGACATCAAGAAGCCAGCCCATGCCAAATTCAACACCGCCCCCGCCAATCGTGAATACGTCGGAGTGAGTTTCGGGCGTACCCACTATGAGTTCGGACTTTTTACCTTCTGGTGAGATAACGCGCAGTCCGCGCATCTTCTCGCTGACTACTATCATACCGTCGGGGAGTACGGTGATGGAGTAGGGACGGCGATCCAAACCGTCGATTACTCGCTCTATTCTGTACGAGTGCATTTGGGTGCGAATTGGCTCGGTCGGAAATTCGAGATTTTTCACGAAATTCTGATCCGACCAGCCCTCGCGATTTTCGCGGATAAGAAGCGCCAGCGTATTGATTTCCCACGCTTGCAATATATCGGCCCAAGCGGGCATATCCTTGTCTGGAAACCCATTTGCGATGCTGGCAGTCAACGATTGCATCGAGTCACCATGCACAAGTGGCTGTCCGACTAACAAAGTACCTTGCGGTGCGCCCTGCATTTGCTCGCCGTGACATACAGCACAATGCTCCTGAAACGTATCGTCCCCCGAAACGAAATCGTCTTCCACAACGATTTCTTCCGCCGCGTGGAGGCTGAAACCAGCTGACAAAACACACGCAAAGAAAAGGCCGAGTGAGATGATGCGGATCATAGACCGCTCCAGAATTTTTGTTTCACGTCATGCCAATCCTCGCCATTCGTGGCAATGAAGACAACAGAAAGCGCATGCACTAGCCCAACGCGATTAGTCCAATCAGCAAAAGCACTACAACCAGTGCGCCGCCCGACGGGAAAACCGCGCCCAAACAAATTAGTCCCTCAACGAACGGATCACTTCCTCCACAATCGCATCCGCCTTGTCACGCATCTCATCATCAGTCGCATCCTGAATCGGATGTTCCACGAATACGCATCGCGCATCTTCCATCCCGAGGGCCTTCGCTTGAGTTTCTGCTGCATCTTCGAACTCGATCGAGGCAACCGAAATCGCCGGTGTTCCGTGAATCTCAAACCATACCGTGTCATGCAAACTGCACGTGGTACAGGATCCTCAGTCGGCCAGGCCTTCTATGATGAAGTCATTGTTGCCCTGAATCTCGCGGCGCAGCGCATCCGGCGCCGGTTTGGTAAATGTCGGTTTCGCATACCGATTTACCGTAATGCCCGGTAAACGCTCACTCAACAGAGCTTCTAATCTGTCCAGCAGCACGTTGCCCCTTGGCTTGGAAATATCCAGTAGTGCAACCCGTCCGGTGATCTCGCCGCTACGCGGCGTAATCTGCCGGATGACTGGCTCTCTCTCGTTCGTAGGATCCAAAATAGTGGTCATCTACACCTCCTCGATTTTTCTCGAGACCGGTATGCTACCGATCTCCCCGGTGGCCCAGCCGTGAAATGCGCCGGAAAATTTTCCTGCGTCGGCTCCTGCAACCACGATATGAATGTCTTCATCGCGCTTGAATTTTGGCAGCTCCTTTTGCAACGCTTCTTCTGTCATTGAGTTCGCTGCAGCTTTCGAGAACCCTACGGCTGAAACTTCATCCTCAACCAGTTCACTGATGGGCCGTTTTGTTACTTCCTGAATGCGCGCTCGAATGTCGGCTTTCGTATAGCCGTCCCGGATCAGCGTATCGACATGCTCAGGGCAGACGACCAATAACACCTCAGTTGCGTAATGCGCTTTCGGATGGAAGGCGCTTTCGAGGCCAAGTCCCAAACTTCCAGCCAACTGAGATGCCGTCCGTGAAGACTGATCGACGATCAACGTCGGTCCACTTGTCATCGTGAATACGGTAACGACGGAATCATTCTCGTCGAACCCACGCTCAACATGCAATGGACCCCAGGGATTACGTTCTTCCCACTCCGGAAAACACATCGTGAACTTCATGGGATTGCCAAGCGTCGACCGCTCGGTGCCGCCGGGTTTTGCCCCGCCAACGTTGCGAATAACGAGCCTGAGCGCGCGGCCGATGGTGGCATTGGCGCGCGACCCCTGCCCTAACACACCGAGCTTCATATTCATGCCTATGCGCTCGCGTATGGGACCGTTAACCACCATCACCGGGCTCGCACCCATCGTTGTGGCCATCACACCATGGATGTTGTACTCATCTGTACACACCGCCTCTACGGCCGCGAGGATGACCGGTAGATATTCCGGCTTACCGCCCGCCATGACTGCGTTTATGGCAATCTTTTCAACGGTGGCGTCCCCCATGTTCGGCGGCATCACGGCAACCACCTCCTGAGGGTCGCGCTGCGTACCTGAAAGCATGCGCAGTACTCTTTCTGGCGTGGGTGGCACAAGTGGCAAGCCGTCGCTGAAGCCCTGCTCGAACATAAATTCGAACTCATCAATGGCAGGCGCGATCTCTATTTTGCGCGCGCGCAACGGACTGTTTTCCGCTTCAGCGCGTAATCGATCTGCGATGAGCGGATCCACCGACAGGGAACCACATCCCGGACGCCAGGCCGGCAACAACTGCCAGTCAAGCGTTGGCGCGGCACAATCAAGCGAGTCGCCTAAGTCCTTCGCAAGTTGCTGCCACTCGTCACGCACAAACCCGGTAAGTTGTTTTTCGAGATTGCCTTGTTCGTCGCTCAAGAAAAGCGAGGGAACCGTGTCAATGTCGTAGGCAAAGGATACTTTGAGGGAGGTATCATCAAGAATGGCAAACGATGGGTTGTGGCGCTCCCGCAACCGCACATTACCTTCCTGGGTTTGTCCGGCAACGAAAAAATCCACTCGATCACCGAAAGCACGATAAAAGCTCTCCAATACCGGCATAACCTCATTGCAGGTCGGACAGTCCTCTTTCAGAAGGCAGATCAATGCCATTTTTCCACCCGGAAAACTTATGCCTTCGCCATTTTCATCGTTGAGCAGAAATGCCGGTAGTACGCTCAAGCCCCGTTTCCTCCCCTAGCAAGGAACTGACACCGACGGTAGCATGAATGGCACCTTCATCAAACGCTACCTTCCTCAGGTTGCACAGGCTGCGTGGACGAGGCAGTATTCCTTACGCCTGGCATGCAGCGTGTGTGCGCAAGGCTGAAACCTGAAGGGAGAAACTCATGTTAGTCACCTCACTCGAGATCGGGCGAGCGGAATTCGAATCCGGCACCGGTTGGGAGCTAAAACCCGAAGGCGCCTGTAAAGGCGAGGTGTGCATCCCGTTGACAGAAACTCCTGGGGACACCGTCGACGTCATGAGTCTGGCTGAGCAGATGGGTCTGCCCGTTGTCGATGATTCAACCCACGGTTTGTGGGCCATCGGTCCAACTTCGCTTGGTGCGCGTGCGCTCACGACTGCGCAAGCGCCTGAGCTGTGTCTGCCGGATATGAACGGTGTCGAGTTCCGCCTTTCGAGCCTGCGCGGACAGAAGGTGCTGGTTTACGCCTGGGCTCCCTACTGAGGCTGCGCACGTGACCTGCCCGTGTGGCAGGCCTTACGCGAAGAACTGCATCCCGATGGGCTCGAGATCGTAACCGTTGGTCTCGATACGCTTGGGGTCGAGGGTTGCGGACCGTTCATAGAGGCGGCCAATCCCCAACATCCGTCACTGATCGACCAGCATCATGTGCTCGCAGAAAAATTCGGCGTCATCAACATACCGAGTAGCATCTGGATCGACGAGCAAGGCTTGATCGTACGCCCGGCAGAGACCTCGCCCGCCCCACCACGTCCTGAAACGGGGCTGCCGGAGATGCCAGCGGGAACGCCTTCACGATTCGTGGACATCATGGCGGAAGCGGCAAAAATTCAGAGTAACCCCGAGGCTTACCATGACGCTCTGCGCGATTGGGTCGCGCTCGGATCAGAGAGCGAATTTGCGCTGTCGCCTGATGAGGTCGTCGCACGCTCCCGGCCAAGAGACGCCGATACGGCCCGGGGTCACGCACATTTCGAGCTTGCTTCCCATCTCGAAGCGGATGGCCACCACAAAGCGGCGGTGGCCCATTTTCGCGCCGCACACCGTCTCGTGCCGAATAGCTGGACCTTTCGTCGTCAAGCGTGGTCACTGGAAACTTCGATAGAGGGTCCCTTAGCCCGATTCTGGCAAGGCCCCTCTGCCGACGATCCGGAGAGCTGGCCGTATGAAGGTGACTGGCTGAGCGACATTCGTGAATGTGGGGCTGAGAACTACAACGATTCGTGGAAGCCGTGATGGCGTTTGTCCACTTAGATTTAGTTATTATGCTCAGAGGTTAGTGTCAGGAGGTCTAACATGGGTTATCAGACTATCGATGTAACCACGATCACGCCGCACATCGGTGCGGAAATCCATGGGGTGGATCTCTCCACGCCTTTGTCCAACGAGCAGTTCAGCGAGGTGTACCAGGCGTGGCTCGATTGGAAGGTACTCGTGTTTCGCGATCAGCACCTCGACCGGGATCAACACAAAGCGTTTGCCCGGCGTTTCGGAAAACTTCATGTACACCCGATGCAGCACAGTTATGGTGGCGACCCCGAGATCCTTACGGTCAAGACGACCAAAGATTCGAAATACACCGCTGGCAATGGCTGGCATACCGACGTTACGTGCGACGAGATTCCGCCATTAGGCTCGATGTTGTATCTAAAAGAGGCTCCGGATTGCGGCGGCGGCGACACTTTGTTCGCCGATATGTACCTCGCCTACGACCTGCTCTCCGATACGATGAAGGAGATGCTGGATGGGCTGGTTGCCGTTCACGACGGTGCCATTCCCTACACGGGCGGCTACGGTGTGGCACCACCCACGGGCGAGCAGTACCCCAAGAACGAGCATCCCGTCGTTACCACTCATCCTGAAACAGGAAAGAAAGTCCTCTTCGTCAACTCCGGGTTCACTTCGCATATTTTGGGGCTGGCACCATGGGAGAGCCGGATGCTGCTGCAGGGCTTGACCCAGCATATCGCGACCACACCGCGCCTGGTTGGCCGGGTGACGTGGCAGCCCAACACCCTCACCTTCTGGGACAATCGTTGCACCCAGCACCATTCAGTCTGGGACTACCACCCGCATTCACGTTATGGGGAGCGTGTATCCATAGTCGGAGCCGTACGTCCCGCAGCTTAACCCCAAACAATCTCTACAGGAGGAGCGATAGCTCTCGTAAACCCAGCTTTAGCTACACATCCCAGCAATGAACGGGCTCACCCTGATCCTGTAACTCGCGATACGCTCGTACCAGACCATGCATGTCCGGTCCGTTCCTAGCCACCCAACGACGTTGCCAAGCGGCGCCGTTCAACCCAGAATCCACGCGCCCGGCCACTACGTCGAGGTAATCGGCGATTTCCGATTCGGGAATGTCCTGAGACTGCAGACCCAGACGAGCAAGCGGCAGCAGCTCATCGATGATTAGCGAACGAACGGTCCTTGAACGTTTCCCCCAGCGGATTTTCGCATTCAGACCGAACCGCGCCGCCGCATAAAAGTTTTTCTTCGCGACAGCAAATGGCAAACTGTCTTCCATGCCACGGGATTGGATGCCCATTCCACACACCAGGCCAAAAAAGAACGCGCTGTTGGCGATACAGTCTTTGATTGTCGGGCCGGCGGGAACAACCCGGTGTTCGATGCGTAGATGCACCTGACCGTCAAAATCGAAACCAACAACGGCCGATTCCAACGCCATAACGTGCCATTGTGGAACCGCACATGGCTGAACTTACTAGGGGGGCTGTCCTGAACGGCTGGAATCAAGATGAGATGATCACGTTGGTTTTCTTCGAATACCTCAAGCAGCGAGTGTTCCACGTAACCTTTGCCAAAGCTCACCCGCGCCGGATACCGCTCGCCCACTTCCACGGCCTGTTCAAAAAGTGGAATCCTCGTCTCGTCCCACAATGAGTGACCAAACAGAAACGGTGAGTTGGCACTCGCGGCAACAATGGGCGCCGAAGCGATGATGCTTGCATTAAAATCCCGCACTGCGTTTTCCGGTCGACATTGCAAGTGGATCTGAAAAGAAGTTGCCGCAGCCTCAAGCATGACGTCGGAGTGTGTGGTGACGAGGTCGGGATCACCCTCGATTTTTATTTCCAGCGGCTTACCGTCCCTCAACGCCATCACTCGATCGTTGAGCGATTGATAACGCACCATTTGCGACATGTAGTCCGAACTCAACATGGATTGTTCGACTGTGGGAAGAATCCCAATGATGACCAAATGACAACCCATCGCATCCGCGGCCGCGCGGCACGCTCGCCAGGTTGCGTCGAGTTCATCTTGCAGCCGCGAAAATACACGCCCCGTCAACGCCGAAGGGCTACCGTTCAACTCAACGCTGAATTCCGCAAGTTCAGGGACTACCAGGGGGTTGTCGAGACGATCGAGGAAATCTTTGTTTTGCGGCAGTGGATTGCCGTCATGATCCACCAGCCAGGCCTCGAGCTCGAAGCCGATAACATTACCGCGTTCACTGAACTCCTGACGCTCGAACAGACCGCGCAGCAAGTTGGTTTCCTCGTCCAGCTTCTGCCTGAAGGCGCTGAAGTCCTCCGCATCGAAATAGCGTCTGGAAATCTCCTCGCCCATACAACTCACGAATCTACTCGATGCTGAGGACTGTACAAAGAAGGTGGGAAGGTGTCACTTGGTGTTTGACTTTGCGCCAACACTTGCAAATGAATATTCGATAGGTAAAATGCGCGCCGCTATGAAACGTTTAACCATGCAATTTATCTGGGATGCGAACCGCGCGGGCGTAACCACGCACCTGCTGTTCAACCCCTAGTTGCATCGTTATCTCCCGGTGCAACGCCGGTGAGATAACCTCCCCCCCTTTCCCCTCCCGTTTTCTCATCTGCCAAACACCGGGCGTTTCATAGTTGTGTTTCCCAATTTTTTACCTGGGCAACGGGTTCGATAATTGTTAGGAGCAGTCATGGAATTGATTATCGCCATCTGCGCGATAGGTTTTACTGTTGGATACGGCATCGTACTCGCCGTTGGAATCGAGAAAGGTAAGCCGTGGGCGTTCGAAATATCCAGAGCACTTGCGATGATCGATCCACACGCACGCAACATGCCTCAACCGAGGGAGTTGGGATTAGCGCCATCAGCGGATGGAGAACGCTCGGCGGAAAGAGAGCCCTCAGCGGATAGAGAGCCCTCGACCATTGCGGTTGAGCCACCCGCCAAGCTGGTCGCTTAGTCGCCGGTGGCTCTGGCCGGACAGCAAAGCTAGGGCATCGTGTCACCGAAGAAATGGGTGAGGCGTTTCTGCCACTCCAGAATCCAGTGGGGAGTGGAGGTGCCTGTGCCTGCCAATTCGGCATGGGGATGATCGTTGATGACCCGCTCGAGGACCTCCTCCTGGCCCGGTTCGAGATCGCAGAAAAATACGTGTTTGCCTTCGTTGAGCACCGTCTCGAAACGCTTGAAGTGATGGTTGACCGTCTGAATGCCGATAAACCCGCCTTCCCAGGTAAAAAAGCCCAGGCAAATGACGGCGAGGAAGATAAAGGGCATCCAGCCGAGGGGCGTGGTATGCCACTCGAAAAAATACGCCGAGAAGAGCACGAGAAGAGCCGCGATCGCACCAACGACCGCCCCGAT
>SMWK01000317.1 GCA_004356895.1 Gammaproteobacteria bacterium | reverse complement strand
CGCGAAGATACGCGTACGCCAGTACGAACCCCATACACCCTGTCTGTAAGATCCCCATGAGCCCCCCCAGTCATAGTGGATCAAGGCAAATTGTTACTTTGCATTCGCAGTGCCGCATACACGATCGCGCATCACAACGTACACAACCCAGATGACTGCCTGGTATGCGATCGCGTCAGTGCCGAATTCGTTGCGCGTGCGGAGTTGTTCGGTGGGTCCAGACAGCCACTCCAGAAAACGCTGACGACCCTCGGTGGTAATACTGAACATATACCGTTTGCGTTTTTGGGTGGATTCACTGGACTTTGTCGCCAAACCATCCATTACCAGCTTTTCCAGTGCTGGAGAAAGCTGACCGTAACTTTCAGACCAGAAATGGGATAGACCCCTGGCTGGATGGCTCTGTAAAATAAACTTCCGCAGGAATCACTATGGGGGAAACGGGATGAATCTGAACAAACGCACCTTGAAGTACGCGGCCACGTTTTTGGCCACTGTTTTTGTTACCAGTGGCGCGGTAGCAGACAACGAAGTCATTACCACCGATACCCACCGACTCGAGAGGGTAGCTGATGGAGTGTACCTGGCCCAGAGTACCGCGCGTATTTTTAACAGTAATTCGCTGATCATTGTCAACGAAAGCGATGTACTGGTGATTGATTCCCACATCACCCCCACCAAGGCTCGCGGGCTGATTGCATCAATCAAGCAGATTACCTCGAACCCGATTACCACGCTCATAAACAGCCACTTCCACTACGACCATGCCCATGGCAATCAGGCATTTGGACCCGATGTGCAAATCATTGGCCATGAATACACGCGTATGAAGATGGCGGGGAAGCCCCTGGAGGAAGGTACCTTCATGGGGGGCAAAGCGCGCAATCTAGCCTATTTGAAGCGCCTGCAAGAGGAATTCGAAACTACCGAAGACGCCGAACGACGCGCTGAAATCGGGGCTCAGGCCAAGGTGCTCGCGGCGCATGTTGAAGCGTGGAAGGAAATTGATCCGGTGGCACCCGACGTTACTATGAACGATCGCCTGACATTGTTCAGAGGTAGCCGGGAAATCCAACTTCACTTCATGGGTCGTGCCCACACCGGCGGTGATCTGGTGGTGTATTTGCCTGCGGACAAATTAGCCTTCACCGGCGACATGATGCTCGAGGGGCCTTCGTGGCTTGGCGACGGATATGTCGATGAATGGGTTCAGACGCTGGAGAATTTAAAGGGCTTAGACATCGACCTGATGGTTCCAGGACATGGATCACCGTTTACAGATCGTAACAGGATCGACTATGTCCAGGCCTACTATACGGACCTCTGGGATCAGGTTGCCAAAATGCACAAAGAAGGTGTTTCCGTAGAAGATGCGGCAAAAGCCGTTGACATGACGGGTCACAAAAAGCTCGGGATCACTCGAGTAGGGACAGATCCATTAGCCGTCGCGAGAATGTATCAACGCATGGAAGGGGTGGATTAAGTCTCCTATTAACGAGTTTCATACTGTTCACACTGGAGAGGCACCCTTCGGTAGAAGACCGTGATCAGCTGGATAGCTGACCTATACTTTTCTTAATACCTCTTTCTCAGGACCGACCCCGGTGGAAACCCCAATCAACAACTATCTCCAGATTCTGGCCGCGGACGATGGTTCAGACTTATACCTCAGCACCGGTGCACCACCGTTCGGCAAGTTTCAGGGTGAGATGAAACCGCTATCGGAAACCGCCTACCAACCTGGCGAGATCGAGACGATCGCCCAACTGATCATGGATGAGGAGCAGCGCGAGCAGTTTCTGCACGAGCTCGAGATGAACCTGGCCATCTCGATTCCGGGTGTGGGTCGATTTCGCATCAATATCTTCAAGCAACGCAACGAAACCTCCATCGTTGCACGCAATATCAACACCGACATTCCGAAATTCGAAGATCTTGGACTGCCCGAAGTACTTAAAGACGTTATCATGGAAAAACGCGGGCTGGTGCTGTTTGTCGGTGGAACCGGTTCAGGTAAGTCGACATCACTGGCCGCGCTGATCGACTATCGCAATACCAACAGTGCGGGTCACATCATTACGATTGAAGATCCGGTGGAGTACGTACACCGGCACAAGAAGAGCTTGATCAATCAGCGTGAAGTCGGCGTTGATACCCGCAGCTTCAAGAACGCATTGAAGAACACCCTCAGGCAGGCGCCCGATGTCATTCTGATCGGAGAGATTCGCGATCGCGAAACCATGGAGCACGCTTTGGAATTCGCAGAGACTGGTCACCTCGCCATTTCTACGCTGCACGCGAACAATGCCAACCAGGCTCTCGAACGGATCATCAATCTGTTCCCGGAGGAGCGACGCAGTCAGTTGCTGCTGGCCCTATCACAGAACATGCGCGCCATCGTCTCGCAACGTTTGATCCCGACCCTGGATGGTAAGCGCTGCGCCGCCGTAGAAGTGCTGCTTGGTACCAAGACGATTCGGGATATGATCCTGAACGCACGTTTGGAAGACATCAAAGAGATCATGGAGAAATCGGAGAATCTCGGTATGCAGACCTTCGATTCCGCTCTTTTCAAACTGCTCGCCGACGGCCGTATCAAACGGGAGGATGCGATCGCAAATGCGGACTCGGCAAACAACCTCCGGCTTCGAATCAAACTCAGCGAAAGGGCGGCGTCGGAGCAAGCACAGGTCGCTGAACCCGATGACGCGGAGAATACCGCGGCCAAACCTAAAAGCAGCATGGGACCTTTGAAACTCGAGGAGATCGAGGAAGACGAACCGGATAAGGACCAGTTGTTCGGCTGACCCCTTCTCGGCAACAAAAGACGGATGTAGAGTGGTACTCACCAACCGAAGGAGAGCACCATGATTACCGGAATGCCCCGAATTGCGATTGCTGTTAGAGATTTCGACAAGATCATAACTACGTTTCGGGATCAGTTTGGTATGCCCGTCATCGACATCTCAGACACCAGCGTTGACAGCCTTGGTGCGAAGCTCGCCATGTGCGTGCCCCAGGGTGGCAGCAATATTGAAATCATGTGCCCGGAGATTGCCACGGCGCCACTCTGCCAGAGCTTGCAGCGGTTTCTCGATCGGCGTGGGGAGGGACTCTTCGCGTTGATGTTGGAAGCACCCACGCCGGACGACGAAGCCGAAGTGTTGCTGGAAAGAGGTTTGCACGTGCTGCCCTTGATGGCGGGTGCTGGAGGGCGGGATATTCATCCTAAGTCAACCCACGGTGTGTTGATTCGCGTATATCCAGTCAACTCATTCCAGGGGGAGAAACAACAGAGTGATGAAACGCTATCGTTGTCCGGCATCACCCGGGTGATGATTGCGGTCCAGAATATCGATCAGGCGGTTGCGGTTTATGGTGCAAAGCTGGGTATGCCAATTGATCCGGTTGCCGTAGACGCTGTGAGAGGCGTGAAATCAGCCCTCTGTCATCCACCGACTGGCGGGATGATTGAATTGGTCTCCGTCGAGGACAATAAGCAGGCGTTTGCAAAATCGGTTGAGGCATTTCTGCAGTCTCGCGGAGAGGGCATGTTCGCGCTGGTGCTGGAAACTCAGGATCTGCAGAAGACGGCTGAGGTGTTGTCACAACGTGGGCTCAACGTAGACACGGTAACCGACGACGCAATAGAAATTGCACGGGCTGATACTTTTGGCGCACTGATACGCATCGAATCTAAATAGCGGTTGCTTGGGAGAGGCATGGGCAGACTAGCAGGCCAGGTCGCCATTATCACGGGAGCCAGTAGGGGTCTGGGTCAATACTGTGCTTTGGGTTTCGCAAAAGAAGGTGCCAGAGTTGCAATCGCCGCGCGTACCGTTGCGGAAACGGATAAAAGATTACCCGGGACGATTTACCACACTGCGGACTTGATTAACGAAGCGGGTGGTGAAGCATTGCCAGTTATTTGCAACGTTGCGGACCCCGCGTCGATCGCCGCAATGGCCAAACAAGTGTTGGATCGTTGGGGCCGTATCGACATCCTGATGAACAACGCAGCGATTCAGCCACCCGGTGACAACTCCGATATTCGGGAGAAACACTTCAACCTCATCTATAACGTAAACGTGAACGGACCGTTCTATTGCATACGGGCAGTCTTGCCTGCCATGGCGGAGCAGCAACACGGCAACATCATCAACATATCATCGGCAGCTACCATGGGTGGCACTCCTTATGGGGGTACCAAACGGGCACTGGAAGCGATGACGGAAGGGCTCGCTCTGGAACTTCGCAACAAAAACATTGCGGTGAATGCCTTAAAGCCCGTCAGTGCAATAGAAACGCCCGGTTTTCTGTTCGCCCAGGTACCGCGCGGCGACGGTCAAGGGAGTACTCCGGAGTTACCGCCACCCGACAGTTACGTCGAAGCGGCCGTCCTCCTTGCGTGTCAGACGCCAGATACCTATACCGGTCAGATCAACAATGATGCCGAGGTGATTGCTAATCTCGCCGACGAAAAAACAAAGGAACGACTCAAAGATCTGAATCCGGACTACTGGGTCTCGGCAATGGAAAGCTGAGAGTCAGGTTACCAATGTCGCCTGGGTAAGCGTGCACATGGAGCGCGATGTGAACGAAGCAGATTTCAAAGAAAAACTCGAACAAATTCTCATCGCACATATCCCGGATTGTAGATCTCTGGAATCTGTCGTGCGGTTGTCTGGCGGGGCCAGTCAAGAAACCTATCGGATTGAAATCAACTGCCCGGATGACAAGCGCACGCTTGCGATGCGTCGCGCACCCGAGGGTAGGTACAACGAAGCTGGAACCGACCGACCCGGACTTGCAGGTGAAGCCCAATTGATGCGTAGTGCGCTCGCAGCAGGGGTACCGGCGCCGGAAGTTTATTATGTGCTCACCCGAACCGACGAGTTGGGTGACGGGTTCATCATGGAGTGGATCGATGGCGAAGGTCTGGGGGCACGCATCGTGCGCAGGCCTGAATATGAAGCCATCAGACCGCGACTCGCCTACGAAATCGGTAAAATCCTCGCGCGAATCCACAACATCAATATCCAAAAGAGTGGCTTACAGGATTACCTGAAACAGATACCACCAGCTGAGTTCATTATCCAAACCTGGGATCGCTACATCGCTCTCGAAACCCCACAGCCGATGATTGATTACACGGGTCGCTGGCTGAAAGAAAACCTCGCCGAGTTTGCTAACACGGAGGACCTGGTGCTCGTTCACAACGACTTTCGCAATGGCAATTTCATGATTACGTCTGAGCGTATTGTCGCTGTGCTGGATTGGGAAGCCGCGCATATTGGCGATCCGATGCGGGATCTTGGCTGGATCTGCACAAATTCCTGGCGGTACGGGGGTGATGCGCCTGTTGGTGGGTTTGGAACCTACGAAGATTTATTTCGCGGATACGAAGAGATATCGGGTAAACGGGTAGATCCAGACCAGGTGAAGTACTGGCAGGTGTTCGGTTCTTTCTGGTGGGCCGTTGTCTGTCTGGGTATGGTCGGACAATTCCGCAGCGGACCAGACAGATCCATTGAACGTGCCAGCATCGGGCGACGCACCTCTGAAGCGCTGGTCGACTGCGTCAACCTGATCATCCCGGGGTCTGTGGATCTTATTTCGTCAGATCCGGTCCGACAGAACCTTGATATGCCGAGAGCCGATGAATTGATCTCGGCAGTCAGTGATTTTCTGCGGGATCAGGTAATGACGGAAACCGAGGGCCGAACCAGCTTCCTGTCCAGGGTGTCCGCCAACTCACTCGACATCATCGGTAGGGAGTTCGATCTCCTGCCAGAAAACCGACGCAGGGAACATGCCGCCTTGCTGACGTTCTTTTGTTGTGATGCAGCCGATAACGATGCAGATCTCGAGAACTTGCGCTGGCGTTTGGTCCACGCGCTGCGGGACGAATCCCAGCCGCTGGACGATGAATTCCTGAAATCCTATTTGCGAAACACCGTGGTTAACCAGGTAGCGATCGATCAGCCTCGTTATAGTGGGTTTCAACAAGCACTTGAACAGCAAGCGAAAAAAATTAGCTAAGAGACCTCCTCGCTGATCTTCAATTCACAATCATAACCTTCAAGTTTCATGGCAGCTTTTGTTTTCTCCCCGGCATCGGTCAGTGTTTCCATTTGTTCCAAGCGTTCGAGCGCTTGTTCAAACCTGGGGTCACATCGCACGGGGTCCCAGAATCTGGCAAATTTCAAACTGTCCAGCATCAGGCCACTGTGATTCTCAATAGCGGCGTCAATCGCCTGGAATGCGCCATCATTGTCTCCCAACGAAAGATAAGCTGTAGCTAGAAAGTACTGATTTACTGATGCTGGTTGTATGTCAGCCAAAATGTTTCTAGCTCTCGCTTCCTGATCAGTATTAGCGTACGCGGCGATATAGGATTCAGGAACTACAATACCGTCCAATTTCCAAGCTTCATCTATCAGGGGTCGCGCCTCTGCAAATCTGTCTAATTCAATTAGCGCCGCCCATCGAACCCATAAAAGGTCCGCTCTGGCCCCGCCACCTGCTGCCAGCTCTAATCCGACGGAAGATTCAGTCAACGATAGTTCGTAATGGCCGCTCAGTAAAAGCAACCACGCGTAGTTATACTGGAAATTTGCTTGTTCAAAACGAAACGGGATCTTTTCTGCGGTTGACATCAAGTTCAACGCGGCACGCGTTCTGCCCTCTCGCAACGCTATCATGGCCAATTCAGCGGGAAACCATCCCCAGTCTGGATACTGATCCATGCCTTGTCGAAGTAGCGCCTCGGCTTTGCGGTAATCCAGCGTCATCAACATATGCACCTGCCCCGCCTGAAGCAGATTTTGCGGGTCTGTGGGATTCAGTTGGATAGCCTTTTCTATGTTGGCGAGCGCGCCGCTTGTTGCATCGCTGAGAGACATTCCGCCATAACGATAGGTGTAGGTCTCTGCAAGGAGTAGATAAGCGAGTGCAAATTCCGAATCGGCTTCGATCGACTTCTCCAAATAATTTCGCATTAAGATCCGATCATCACCGCCTTCGCCGGTATTCGCGAGAATCTCTAGTTCTCGAGCCCTGAGAAAATATTCACGCGCCTGGGGCATTACTGAAGCGAGGGAAGGGTGTTGTGATGCATGTAGTTTCAGTAAATCGAAACCCAGCCACACCGCGCTTAGCTCAGCAATAGAATTAGCCACTCCCGATTGCATGGTGAACAGATCAGTATCGCCGAGCGTTCGAGCATAAGTTTTTGACCAAACGCTTGAATTATCGGCTCGTACCAGCTGTACCCGAATTTGAACAACTTGACCCTCTCGTTGGATGTTGCCACGGAGTACATAGTTGACGTTTTGTTCCTGGGCAATTTCGGCGATGCTCTGATCTCCGTCGAAATTGGAGACTTTAAGAATCCCACAAACCGGATCCAGCGCACATGACCGTCTTTGAGTGAGCTGCTGTATGACAACATCGGACAATCCGCGAGCAATCGCTGCAGTTTCCGGATCAGCGGACGTGTCTTCGAAAGGAAGAACAACCATTGAAAAAGCGCTTGCCCAGTCGAATGTTTCTTCACTCGCTGCCCAGTCTCTTTCATAATGGCTGAAAAGAAGAATTCCTACTCCTAGTCCAAGCGCCAGCGCTAGTGCTGAAGCAACTCCCAGTCCACGCCAGCTAACACTCCGTTTCTCAGTTGCGGGTACCTGTACGATTTTTTGTTCTAGATAGGAAGCGACGCGATTCCGCAATTTCTCACGATACTCTTGATCTGACATCGTGTGTTTCAGTATCGCCTGACGAGCAGACAGGCTGAGAGACAAACCCCCCGGTAAATCAGTTTTCTTCAGGTGGACGGCCAGCGTGGGTATTTCTTTACCGAGCGCAAAGTTCACTTCGTTGCGACAGTTCTGGGATTCCACAGACTCAGGCGTTACGAAATACAGGAATAGTTTTGCCCCCTCTATGCGATCGGCCAGCACCTCATTCCACTCCCTGCCTGGTTCAATGCCTTCGTCGTACCAGACATTGAAGCCACAATCCCTCAGCCAGGTTAGTTCGGAGTAAACGATGGACGGTTCCTTGTGGGAGTAACTCACAAAGACATAGGGTTCATCACCGTTGTAAGCTTGGAATGGACGTTCCAATTGTCGCTTCTATCAGCCGGTTGGCTTAAGGTTGATTTGAAAGGAACCGTAAATCAAGAGTTCGTCTGACGTTTCGTCTTAACGTTCGCGAAAACCGTGGTTAACCAGGTAGCAATCGATCAGCCGCGTTATAGTGGGTTTCAGCAGGCGCTTGAACAACGACAATCAGTGTATGAGGGAGATTAAAAGATGATTGATTTTGACGTCGAGCCGGAATTTCAGAAAAAGGTCGACTGGGTGGAGAAATTTGCCAAGGAAGAGATCGAACCCCTGGATAGTTTCCTGAGTATAGGAAGATCAAAAGACGGGGAGCGAATCAGCAGCGACGGCTGGCAGGCGATTCGGGTCTTCATTGATGATTTGAAACAACAAGTCAGGGACCAGGGATTATGGGGCTTTCACTTAGGCCCGGACCTGGGTGGTCCTGGTCTTGGGCAGGTAAAACTCTGTCTGCTGAACGAAAAGTTAGGCCGAACTCGAATGGGGCCAACTATTTTCGGTTGTCAGGCACCCGACACCGGCAATATGGAGTTGATTGCCCATAACGGTACCGACGAACAGAAGGAAAAATACTTGCAGCCTCTGTTATCCGGTGAGAAACATTCAGCCTATTCCATGACCGAACCCCACGCTGGAGAACCGGGCGAATTCATCTGTTCCGCGCAACGCGATGGGGATGAGTGGGTTATCAATGGGGAAAAGTGGTTTACCTCCAACGGTGCTGACGCAGACTTCTTGATCGTCATGGCCGTGACAGCGCCGGATAAGCCGCTGCTTGAACGGGCGAGTATGTTCATCATAGATCGAGATACACCCGGGGTTGAGATCATTCGTAACGTGCATACGCTTGGTACGCCGCTCAGAGAGAACTACAAGCTCACCGGTGGTGGCCATGCATACATCCGCTACGACAATGTCAGAGTGCCACGCGGGGCTCTGCTCGGCGAAGAAGGTGCTGGCTTCGTCGGTTCGCAGACACGTTTGAGCGGTGGGCGGGTGCATCATGCGATGCGTGCGGTTGGTGTCTGTAGCAAGGCATTGGACATGATGTGCGAACGCGCACTCAGTCGTAAGGCCAAAGGCGAATTGTTATCTAATCTGCAGATGGTGCAACAGGACATTGCCGATTCCTATATTCAGCTCAAGCAGTTCCGGCTGCATGTGTTGTATACCGCCTGGTTGATCGACAAGACCAAAGCTTATACACGGGAAGTTCGCATGGAGATTGCCTCGATCAAAATCAGCGCGGCTAAGGTGAACCACGACATCATCTATCGTGCGATCCACTTACACGGTGCACTGGGCATGTCCAACGAAACACCACTGGGTGAAATGTGGATGGCTGCGCCTCAGATGGGGATTATGGACGGCACCACCGAGGTGCATAAGGCCAACCTGGCAAAGTTGTTACTTCGAGACTACGACGCCTGCGATGACCTGTTCCCAACTTATCATTTGCCTAAATTGATTGCGAAGGCGCAAGACAAGTTCGAAAAGGTTATCGAAGAGTACGTTGCATAGGTAATCGTCTGCGGACGGGTAAACGTATTTGGTTGGAAAAGGGGGTTGCTGGTGATTCAGTCTGCGAATCCAGGGCAAGGCGGTAGCCGCCGACTTTTTTTGCAGCGAGCTGGAGTTGCCGCGCTCGGGGTTGGTCTCGCGCCATTCAGGCGCCTGAGGGCCGCACCCACCGACACCATCAACCTGGGCGTCATTGGCTGTAACGGTATGGGCTTTTCCGATCTTCGCTCCATGTTGAAGGTGGCGGGTACGCGCTGCGTGGCATTGTGTGATGTGGATGCAAACGTGCTCGCACGCCGTGCCAACGATGTCAAAGAAGCCACCGGTAAAACACCCCGGCAGTATTCGGATTATCGCGCGCTACTGGGCGATGCTGATGTGGACGCGGTCATCATCGCTACACCCGATCACTGGCACTGCCTGCAGATGGTGGATGCCTGCGAAGCCGGCAAAGATGTTTATGTCGAGAAACCCCTTGCCAACTCCATCGGCGAATGTTCGTTGATGTCACAGGCCGTCGAACGTTATAACCGGGTAGTACAGGTAGGCCAATGGCAACGCAGTGGCGCCCATTGGCTCGATGCGATGGACTACGTCCAGTCCGGAAAGCTCGGTGAGATCCGTACGGTGAAAGCCTGGGCATATATGGATTGGATCAAGAGCATTCCGGTGCAACCGGATGGGTCCGTGCCTCCTGGCGTGGATTACGATATGTGGCTGGGGCCCGCCGCAAAGCGGCCCTTCAACCCCAACCGTTTCCACTTCAATTTCCGTTGGTACTGGGATTATGCGGGTGGCCTCATGACGGACTGGGGCGTACATCTGATCGACATCGTGGTGTGGGGCATGCAGGCCACCTATCCCCATCGCGTCGTATCCTCGGGGGGCAATTTTGCTTACCCCGACAGCGCGATGGAAACGCCCGACACGCAGCAGGCCATCTACGAATTTGATGGTTTCTCGATGATCTGGGAACACGCGGTGGGGATCGGGTTGGGCCCGTTTCAGCGTACCCATGGTATCGCCTTCATCGGTAACAACGGCACGCTTGTTGTGGACCGGCAGAAGTGGGAGCTCTTTCCCGAAAAAGAAAGCGGGCGCTATAAACTTACGTCACAACCGGCGCAGGTCGCGCGTCCGGGACAGACCGGATTGGATCAACACACAACGAACTTCATCGACTGTATGCGCACTCGCAAAGCCCCGCGCTGCGATGTAAACACTGCGAGTCTTGCCGCGGTGAATGCGCACCTGGGTAACGTTGCACTTCGAACAGGCGATGCCCTCAATTGGGATGCAACGGATAACCGGTTCACGAACAACAAAGCAGCCAATGCCTATCTCGAGCCGGACTACCGGCGCCCCTGGCGCCTTCCTCGTGTTTAGATGCTTGTTTGTGAGTCGGTGTTTTGTGTTGTCGGGCCTGATTGCGGCGGTTCCGGCGTCCACAGCCGAAAACAACGTCAACAATATCAAAGACTTCACTGAACGGGCCAACGTCACAAACCTCTGGCAACCCGAACCGCCCATCGTTACCCCCGGCCTTGATGGGCGCGCACCATCGGATGCAATTGTGCTTTTTGATGGTTCGAAGACTGCCCCCGACGATGGATTATTGGAGTGGGAGTCCGTATCTGGTGGCCCCGCGAAGTGGCAGGTCGCAGACGGCGTGATGACGGTGGTGCCGCAGACGGGCGATATTCGAACGAAACGGGAATTCAGCGATATTCAGCTTCACCTCGAGTGGCGTTCCCCTCGTGATGTTCAAGGCGAAGGGCAGAGTCGCGGCAACAGCGGCGTGTTTCTCATGGAGCGTTACGAGGTTCAGGTGCTGGATTCGTTCGATAATCTCACCTATGCCAACGGTCAGGCGGCGAGCGTTTACAAACAGCATATCCCGCTGGTTAACGCATCGCTGGGTCCCGGGGCCTGGCAGACCTACGATATATTTTTTACCGCGCCGCGCTTTGGCGACACTGGTCGCGTCATACAATCAGCGTCGATTAGCGTATTACACAACGGCGTGCTGGTGCAGAACCACGTGACGATTCAGGGGCCGACAACCTATATCGGGGCACCCAGCTACGTGCCACATGACGCCGCACCCATACGGCTGCAGGATCACAACAACCCGGTAAGCTTTCGGAATATCTGGGTTCGAGTGTTGTAGCTCTTCGGGTGACAACACCCATAATTAATGGCGCCACACTCTGTCGAGGGAAGTGACCACAAGCTTCTCAACCATTCCGTTCGCCAGCATTTGGATTGCGGCGTCAACCTCCAGCTGCAAACTTTCTCCATCGTTGGCCAGCCAGTCATCAACGTATCGAGTTTTGCCAATATGATCGAACTCGAAGTTTCCGGTGCCACTGTCGAGCTGCACTTCCATCTCCGCATGAACGATCAACTGGACGTGCTCACCGGAT
>SMWK01000316.1 GCA_004356895.1 Gammaproteobacteria bacterium | reverse complement strand
TATGCCGCTGACGGCAGAGAAACTCTGGCGCGCGATAAATGGAAATCCTACTTAGTCTACTCAACCGCCTCCGCATCGGGCCGTCCAGCGGTACCTGACACCATGTTGCGTGCTTCTTTACTCGATTGTTTCGTCGGCTTGCGTCCCCGGGTGATGTTGAATGGTTCGGTGTCGATATCCTCGAGCTCTATCTCACCCGCAATAACGGCTGCCTTCCAGGCATCCTGTTGTGGCTGACGCGCCTGAAATTCAGGCATCACTTCTTTCGCGAACAGTTCGAGGCTGTTGCAGATGTCCTCGTGGGTGTTTTTACCGGCCTGATTCAGCAAAATCACCTGATCCACGTTGCTGTCTTCGAGCTCTTTGAGACGCTCGCGAATGGTGTCGGGGGATCCGATCAACTCGCTACCGGTGCGGATCTGACCTTCGGCTGTCTTTTTCCACTCCTGGTAACGTTCCCAGAAATTAATGCTGCCGGGTTCGAACGGACCTTCGGTGCTGTACAGTCGCAAGGTGAATTGGAAGAACGTCCAACCATCTGCTTTCTGCCAGGCTTCTTCGTCGGTTTCTGCACACATGAAACCTGCCACCACGGCGATGTTGGGGTTCGTTTTATAGTCGCATAACTTTTCCAGGTGGTGGGTGAAAGTGTTGTAGTAGGCGTTCACCCAGGCACGGGAAGCTTCGAGATTGACGAATTTGAAGCACAATGCACCCATGCCGCGGTGGGCGGCGTATTTGATCGTGTCGAGCTGCGAGCAAGCTACCCACAGCGGTGGATGGGGTTTTTGCAGGGGTTTTGGAATCACTGCACGCAAGGGAAACTTGAAGAACTCGCCGTCGTACTCCCAGCCATGATTCCAGAACATCGGTAGCATACATTTGACGGCGTCTTCCCACACATCCCGTTTGTCGCGAAAACGGAGATTAAACGGATGTAACTCGGTCACCGAGGCACCCTCGCCGAGTCCGAGTTCAACGCGACCATCGGAAACGAGATCCAGCGTGGCGATTCGCTCCGCAACCCGTGCCGGATGGTTGGTGGTCAGTTGCACGATGCCATGGCCTAAGCGGATGTTTTTCGTGCGCTGGCTCGCTGCGGCGAGGAACACCTCGGGTGCCGAGGAGTGGGAATACTCTTCGAGAAAATGGTGTTCGACTTCCCAGGCATAGTCGTAGCCGAGTTTATCGGCCAGTTCGATCTGATCCAGCCCGTTCTTCATTAATTGATGTTCGCTGAATTCGTCCCAGTCTCGAGGTAGCTGGTGTTCGTAGAAAATGCCGAATTTCATGTTTCCCCTCCCGTATCAAGCGTTAGCCGAACCAAAGTTATCAACGCTGCTCGTGAACTTCCAGTCCCACAGGTATTCGAGCCCAGATTCGCTCGTGCATGTAATACACCCCAATCTTCGCAAATACTTCTATCAGACCTATCTCCAGTGCAATTCTTGTATCGCCGGTGATCACCCAGGCTATGAGGATGGTTGTTGCTGTGGCGATGAACCGCCAGGTCAAGCCTTTCAACAAACTACGTGATCTCGACTCCCGGGGGCTGCTGTCGCTCATCGGTTTTTCATCTGTACGCTTGAGCGGGTAATCTTCCCTTAAATCGCGCCTCCACACCACGCCTCGCCTGCCATGAGGCTTGACAGCAACCTGACATCCCCCGGATAGTCGGACGAAGAAGTCGTTTTAAACGGGGGAACACGAATGGCTTATCCCATTATTTCCGCGGATTCGCACATAACTGAACATCCCAATACCTATGTGGACAATATCGATGCGGCCTGGAAGGACAAAGCGCCGAAGATGATCGATGGGGGTGAGAAGGGGGATCTTTTTGTCATCGACGGCATGGACAGACCAATCGCCATGGGACTCCTGGCTGCTGCCGGGAAGCCACCGGAAGAGCTTACGGTGGCCGGTGTCAAGTTCGACGATATGCACCGCGGGGGTTGGGATCCCGACGCGCGCCTTGCCGACCAGGACCGTGACGGCGTGGCGGCGGAGATCATCTATCCGACGGTAGGGTTGTTGTTGTGTAACCACAAAAACTTCGACTACAAAAAGGCCTGCTTCGACGCCTACAACCGTTGGATTGCCGAGTATTGCGGCCGCCATCCGGAGAGATTACTCGGCTGTGGGCAAACGGCGATGCGCACGCCTGCCGAAGGTGTTGAGGATCTGCACGCCATTAAGGCTCTGGGTTTACGTGGTGTGATGATGCCCGGAGATCCGGCGGAGGAAGACTACGATTCGGAAATCTACAACCCGGTGTGGGAGGCGGCGATCGAACTCGACATGCCACTGTCTTTCCACATACTGACCTCGCGCGGATCGCACACTCGCGGGCCGCGAATCAACAGCTTTTTGGCGATCATTCGGGGTAACCAGGACATCATGGGCACGCTGATATTTGGTGGTGTGTTCGAACGTTATCCAGAACTCAACATCGTCTGCGTGGAAGCAGATGCCGGTTGGGTGCCACACTATCTGTATCGTATGGATCACGCTTACACGCGTCACCGGAACTGGCTGGCGAAGGGAATTGAACTTTCCCGGCTCCCCTCGGAGTACTTCAAGGATCATATCTACACCACTTTTCAAGATGACTGGGTGGCGTTCAAGACGGTCAACGAGATGGATTGGCGGCGGTTGCTCTGGGCGAATGACTTTCCCCATAGCGACTCCACCTGGCCGCGCTCGCAAGAGATCCTCGCCGAGCAGACGAAGACCCTGACCGCGGAGCAAAAACGCGGCATTCTCTGCGACAACGTTGCCGGGCTGTACAACATTGATCTGACAAATCTCAAGGTAGCAGCGTGAGTTATACGGGAGCAGATCTCATTGCCGACGGCCTCGCCGCCTTCGGCATCAAACACGTGTTCGGCATCGTGAGCATTCACAACATGCCGATCTTCGACGCCATCAATCGGCTCGGCAAAACTCGGATCATCGATGTTCGTCACGAGCAAGCCGGTACCCACGCGGCAGACGGTTATGCCCGCGCCACCGGGAACATGGGCGTGATGATCGCAAGCACCGGGCCGGGGACTACAAATACGGTTACAGGTCTTTATGAGGCGCGTTATGCCTCGTCAAAGGTATTGGTGATCACGGGCCAGGCGGAAAAGGGTTTCTATGGTAAAGGCTTGAGTTATGTGCACGAAGCGGAAAACCAGCTGCCCATGTTGCGATCGGTTGCGCGCCGAGTAGAGAGTCCGCGCCACATCGATCAGCTGGCAACGGCATTCAACACTGTCGTCAATGACATGTTTGATGGTCGTAATGCTCCTGGTGCGCTCGAGATCCCAATTGATCTGCAATATGCCGAAGCGGCTACAGCCGAGTTCCCTGTCCCGCTGGTAAGCGTTTTTGCACCGGATGAGAAGAAGCTGACTGAACTTTGCGAGCGGCTTACCCGTGCTAGCCGCCGGGTGATCATCGCTGGCGGAGGAGTCATCGCAGCGGGAGGGTCAGCGGCATTGATCCGCTTGGCAGAGCGACTCGATGCGCCGGTAATCACGACAGTGGATGGGCGTGGATCGATCCCCGAGGATCATGAGCTTTGTATTGGCAACTACTACCAGAGTGCCGGGATTTACTCGGCCATAAAAAATGCTGAGGTAACGCTTGCCATCGGAACCAAGTTTGCCGTCGGTGTCGAAGCGCAAGGCGCGCGGTTCAAGCCGCCTGGTGATCTGCTGCAGATCGACATCGATCCGAACATGATCGGGCGCACTCATCGCGCAGACATTGGCGTTGTCGCGGATGCCCGGCTCGCACTCGAAGCGCTCGGAGAGACTCTGGACGGCGTATCACCCAACGATGCGCAATTCAACCAGACCGTCTGGGAAGCCCGGGACGGTGTACACGCCGCCATGCGCAAACGGCTGGGGCCCGATTACGCGACCATGATGGATATGATGCGAGCCAAGTTGCCTAGAAACGGGATATGGGTGCGTGACTCGACGATCGCGGCCTACAACTTTGGCAATCAGCTATTCCCGATCTATGAGCCACATACTTCCATCAACCCGTCCTCAGGCGCTATTGGACCTGGTTTGCCGATGGCGCTCGGCGCAGCGATTGCCTCCACCGCAATTTCAGGAGGCCGGAAAACGTTGCTCATCCACGGTGATGGCGGGTTCATGTTTCATGCAACGGAGTTGGCTACTGCCGCCCAGTATCAGGTGCCGTTGGTCATTGTCGTATTCAACGATTCCGGCTACGGCGTGCT
This sequence comes from Gammaproteobacteria bacterium, assembly GCA_004356895.1. Classification (GTDB taxonomy): domain Bacteria; phylum Pseudomonadota; class Gammaproteobacteria; order Pseudomonadales; family Azotimanducaceae; genus SMWK01. The sequence continues at coordinate 8,508 of SMWK01000316.1, read as the reverse complement.
GCGATGGCTGCAAGACGCTCGTTTTGGCCGCATCAACGAAACCGATCTCGGTAAGATGGATTTTACGATGATGGCCGAGAGTATGGGCGTACCCGGTCAGCGTGTGCAGAACATCGAAGGTTTCGAGACAGCGTTGGACCTAGCCATGGAAACTGACGGACCCTACCTGATCGACGTCGATATGGAGCATTTCGCACCTATGGAAATTTCGATCATGCCAAAAAAGAAGACGGCCAGTGTCCATTCGTTGTGAGAAGGCGTGGTTGCCACGAACCGATCTGAACGGCCTGTATGGGCACATGGGGGTATTTCAGTTCGGCAACGATGTCGAAGAAGTTATCTTCATCGGATATGCGGGTGGACGAAGTCTCTTTGGACTCAAGGGGGAGATCGTTAGTGAGTTTGAACGCTTGGCTGATGCCAGTTGTTACCGTTTCGAGATTAACACGGCTTACCTCACCAGATACCAGGAGTTGCTGATGATCCACGTTGCTGATCATGGCGTTTTGCCACCTTATAACGAACCGATGCCTAATCTCGGTCGATTGAGCCCTTAGCTGTGGATTTCAGCCTTACCGAAGAGCAGGAGATGATCGTCGGCATGGTTCGGCGGTTTGTTCGTGAAGAGATCGTACCGCTGGAGCTGGATCTCGATCCAGACGCGGATTCGCTCAAGGTGGAGGATCAAACCCGCCTGGTCGAAAAGACGAAGGCTATGGGTCTGTATGGTCTCGACATACCGCCGGAGTATGGTGGGCCAGAGCTCGATCTCGTCACCCGCACGCTCATGGCCATCGAGATGTCTCAACATCGGGCAGGCTTGTATGCCCCGTGTTACGGCGTGTTTGGTGGTGCCGGGCTGGCGCAACTTTTCGAGGCGACGGAAGCACAAAAAGAACGTTATCTCTTCCCGACGTTACGCGGCGAGAAGCGGGGTTTCTTCGGCCTCACCGAATCCTCAGGCGGCAGTGATCCCGCTCGGGCCATTCAGACGAAAGCAGTACGCGATGGTGATGACTGGGTCATCAACGGCGGCAAAATTTTCATCAGCGGTGCCGACAAAGCAGACTTCGGTTTGGTTTTTGCCCGTACCGATCCTGACAAAGGCCGCAACGGGGTCACCTGCTTCATCGTGGACACCGACACCCCGGGGTTTTACGTGCGACGCATCATCCACACGTTGCGCTCGGCACACTATGCAACTGAACTGCAATTTGAAGACATGAGAGTGCCCCACGCCAACGTGCTCGGCGAAGTCAACCGGGGGTTTGCAATTGCCAATGACCGGTTAACGCGGCAACGTATTCCTTATGCTGCGGGGTGTATAGGTGTCGCGATCAAAGCCCACGAATTGGCGTTGGAATACGTGCCTCAAAGGGAAACCTTCGGGGCGCCACTGTCCACCCGTCAGGGAATTCAATGGATGCTTGTAGACAACGAAATCGACATTAAACAAGCTACCTGGATGACCCTGGAAGCAGCGGACAAAGCGACAAGGGGGGAACCGTTCCGCAAGGAAGCTGCCATGGCGAAGTTGGTGGCAACCGAAGCCGGCAGCCGGGTGGTTGACCGTTGCATGCAGATGTTCGGTGGTTATGGGGTAACCAAAGATTTCCCGTTCGAGCGCTGGTATCGGGAAATGCGTATCCGCCGGATCGGTGAAGGACCCAATGAAGTCCAGCGGCATATCATCGCCCGGGACATTCTCGGTGCTTCATTGCGTTAGCTTGTGTTGTGCCACGCGACTTGGACCTCGCATGCGCAGGAATGGGATTTAAGTCAACATTTTTGTACGCAACGTGCATATCAAGATTTCCGGACTTGATGAATCAGCAACCGCTGATCTCCTCTAAGAAGTGGCACTCACCATCGATAAGGCCCGAAGCCTCTCCTACTTTGGCTGATTCGGGGTCATTGATGTAGGTCATGAGTAATACCTCTCCAAATCGAGATGAATGACAGCTATTTTGCCAAACTGCCACCGTTGCGTCGGGCGATGTCCGCCAATCCCGCTTCGCGCATGCGTTTGTCCATCCAGCGGCCGCGAATCATCACGCCCTCGATGGTTGTGCTGTTGGTTATATTTTGCAGTGGGTTTTTCGAGAGCAGCACGAGATCGGCGGCGAGTCCTGGTCTGAGCTGGCCAAATTCTTCTTCCAGGTCGAAAAAACGTGCCGGGTTGGTTGTGCCGGTTGCAAGCGCTTCGAAGGGTGTCAGCCCTGCTGCGACCATGGACTCGAGTTCCCGGTGGATGGAAGCGCCGGGTACGTTGAAGTACTGGGGTGAGTCCGAACCAAGCAGAATACCGACGCCGCCATCGTGTAAGGCTTTGATGATGCGACTGCGCAACGCGAGGAACTCAAGCCCGAGATCATCGTTGCTGATCGCGTTGTGCGCCCGGCGGCTGAAGTTCGCCAACACGGTTCGAGGCAGATAGACGTTCTGCGGTCTGCTAATCAAGTCTTCCGCGGTCTCTCCGGAAGATGAATTCTCCAGAAGCGTCTGGGTTGGTACGATCCAGACGCCAGCACGGTGGGTAACGCGCACGAGATCGGTGAGGCGGGTATTGTCCACATACGGGGTTAACCCGACACCGAAGCCCGCCCGGGCACGTTCTCCGTGCGCATCGGGTGCAACGACCATTGCGGCGATATAGCCATCGAGGTGATCGATGGTGCGTTGGCGAAGTTCGAGCGTGTGCAAGAGTCCCACCGCAGCAGGCACGTGGCCGGCAAAGCCGATCCCTTGTAATTCAGCTTCTTGCGCCATCGCGTCGTATTCGGCGAGCGTTAGCCCGGGATGGATCTTTAGAAAGTCGTAACCGGCGGTTTTTTGTGCCCGCACCATCGCGCGTGCCTGCTCGGGGCTCGAGACCGAATTGCCGTTGAAGGAAGGTCCTGAAGTGATGAGTCTTGGTCCCAGAACCTCATCGTTCATAAGTGCTTGTTTGAGTATCAGGTGATCCGGATGCCCAAGCATGCCGCGTACCGTGGTAATGCCGTGGGCGATCCACAAAAACAGCACATCGTCGCGATACTGCTGGCCTGAATTCGGGGCGGGAACGTGGGCGTGCATCTCCGCGAGTCCTGGCATGAGATAACCGCCCCGCATGTCGATCACTCTCGAGTCGATGTTTACACTGAGATCCCGGCCGATGGTTCTGATCCGTCCATCGCGAACCAGCAGATCGGCGTGGATCGGTTCAGGGGATGCCATGGTGATGAGTTGGCCGTTTTTGAACAGGTACTCGGACGCACCACTTGCTGCGAAGCTGCTCAACAGGAGTGCTACCACGGTTGACACTTTGGAAATGCTTGTGGGTCTCATGACATTGTTCTCCCGTGTTCGCCGACGAATCGCTAACGTCATCGATGAGCCGAGAGCGTGCGTTACCCCGACCATGTCAGTCCGAGTAACTCACTCCCATCCCGGCACGCACGTCGTTGTTCACCCCATAGCTCGCAATCGGGTAGCGCAACCCATTGCGGGATAAATGGTCCATACCACTGATCACTTTCGGTAGGAAACGCGGTGGTATGGCCATGAGGAGTTCATCTTCCATCACGCCGCCGTAACGACGCTCCGCAAAACAGGGAATGGACAGGCTCGGCTCGCCTGTGGCAAGTGCTCTCCCCCAGGAATCGGCACACGAAGATTCACCGACGCAACTCCATTCGAGTTTCTTGTAGCCGGTCCATTGTAATCCGTTGATGAACAGGATCATTTGCGCTGGAGTTGCGTAAATGAGGCAGATATCGGGTGGGTGCAAACGGCCGCTTGCCAGCGGGCTGACCGCCATGGCTGTGTATTTTCCGTGGGGCGCGACATCCATCGCATGTTGGTGGGCACTGGCTTCTTCGGCATTCTCGTACCAGACTCCGGCCATGCGACTTCCGGTCAGCCATTCTTCGCTGCGTGGATGTAGGCCGATCACCGTGCTGCACTGGGGCCCGACGAGGTCTTCCACGGTTATTCCAACAGTCCAGCCGTTACGTGACGCCTGACCGACGATCTGATCGGTGGTATGGATGGCGGAGGGGCGGCGAATGCGTGGGACGGACTCCATTTCGGCGATGGTGGTGAACAGCTTCATGCCGATGGGCGTTGTGCGCAGGCGTAACAGTCGATTCAACGAATCGACCAATTCAGCCCAGTCGAAGTGGGTTTGGTCGGTGGCTATGGTTTCGCTCATTTTGTTCTGTCGTGGCTGTCTTTCGATAATGATTGCACGCTTTCTCGATTACAGACAAGATTTGTGGACCGGAAAGCAAATTGAGTTGTAGTGAGTCGGCCCCTTGTCGGTTTTTTGTTGTTCTGCCTCATCCTCGGCAGTATCGCGGGGCTCGTCGGGTGGTGGGTGGGGCCGACCGTTCTCTCCCTTGCTCTGGACGATAAGCAGCGCAATGAACCCTACCACCTTCTTCATTTTGTGGCATTGAAACCTGACGAGCGGGAAACTTATGTCAGGGCTTACCAGACACCGATGCAGCAATTAGTGATAGACGATGGTGGGCAGCTCCTGTGGCAGGCAGATACGCTGCGGTTGGTGGAAGGTTCGGTGCGCGACGAGTGGAGCCAGGTGGTGCTTGCCCGATTCCCTCGGGCGGCCGAATTTGTCCAGATGATCACCAGCAGCCAATATCGCCAGATCAGTTCTGCGAACCCGGTTGAGCGGGTTGTCGTCGGCATTCGAGAGGCACCGGACAACTTTGCGCAGAATGCGCCAATAGTGCTTTATTTGTTTCAACTCGATGAGGTGGCTGCAAACGAATTCCAACTGATGACCCAGAAGATGCTCAATCTTGATCAGTACGGTGGCCTGGTCGTCTGGGAAACAGAGATATCCGTGCTCGAAGGGGAAGTCGAGAACTGGGACCGGTTGATTGCATTGCAGTTCGCAACGATCGAGCGGGCAGAATCCTGGCTTAGAGATCCGGCCAGTGTTACCGAGCGTGCCATCGCGAGGCGAAACATGCAGCAGGTGGTGATCTTATTGCTCCACAGCAATCAGTAATGCAAGTGAGTACTCAATTTCTGGGCAGGCTAGAGTCCGGAAGAGTGACGGCGGACCCAGAACAATCCGACTAATCCAAAAGCCATGACACCGAGAGTGGATAGATCCTGCTCTGATTGATCGAAAGGAGTGGCGGGTAACGACCCTTCAAGCTCGCCACCCGCCGGGTCTTCGTATGTTGACCCCATCGCCGTTGTGCCTGATAAGGAGGTTTTGGCGTATACGGCTGTTTTTATCACCTCAGGGTCGACCGCTGACGCAGTAACCTCAGCGGTGGTTGCGGATGCCCATAACGCAGTTCCCAGAAAAAAGATGATTAGCGGTGTGGATTTCACTTGTTCTCTTGCAGCCATCGATTCGAGTACGTGATGAAGTGTATTGAAGGAGGTTGCGCTATGCAGCGCGATACTTGTATGAAATGTAAGAAATTGTTAGTGGCGTTGGTGTGCATCCGTGGCGGCAGCCCCGGCGCCCTGTGCCGATCCGGCTTACCGGGCTTTCGACTTCTGGCTGGGTAAGTGGGACGTGCACTTAGCAGATGGTCAAACTGCTGGTACCAATCACATTACCTCGGCACAGCAGGGCTGCTTGCTTATGGAAAACTGGCAGGGTGCCCAGGGAAGCACCGGCACCAGTATGAACTTCTATGACCCCGTAGCGGGCCAGTGGCAACAGATCTGGGTGTCTCCCGGTGTGATTATCGACATAGGTGGCACCCTGGTTGATGGCAGCATGGTCCTCGAAGGTCTGATCACCTACACCGGCACAAACGAACACTTTCCCTTCAAGGGCATCTGGACGCTCCTCGATGATGGGCGAGTCCGCCAGTTCTTCGAGGAATCCCGCGAACCGGGCCAATGGAAACCTTGGTTTGAAGGCTTCTATACCCGGATTGCCGAAGGGATGTCGTCCTCGGAAGACACCGCGCTCGACAATCCAGCCTCATTTTGATTTCATCAGTGGTATTGCTTTCGGGTTTTCGGGGGACGATTCAACATGCCAATGATCCTTAATGAAGAGCAGAACATGCTCAAGGACACCGCCAAAGATTTCTGTACCAACAGCACGCCTATCGACCGGCTGCGTAAGCTGCGCGATGAGGACAATCCAGATGGGTTCGATCGCGATACGTGGGCTGCCATGGTCGAACTCGGTTGGGCGGGAATTCCGTTTCCCGAGGAGCATGGCGGGCTGGCGTTTGGATACAAAGGTTTAGGGGTGGTGACCGAAGAAACCGGCCGTACCCTGGCAGCGAGCCCACTGTACGCCACGGTTTGGGTTGCCGGTACCGCCATCAACATCGGTGGCAGCGATGCGCAGAAAAGCGAGTTGCTGCCGAAGATCGCGGGGGGTGAACTGCTGATGACCCTGGCGCTGGAGGAGTCCCACCGTCACAACCCATATGGAATAGCGATGACGGCAGAAGCCTCGGGTGATGGTTTTACCCTCAACGGCGCTAAAACCTTCGTTTTGGATGGTCATGTGGCCGATAAACTCATCGTTGCGGCACGGACATCGGGCGCTGCTGGAGACCGCGACGGCATTACCCTGTTCATAGTGGATCGAACTGCAACTGGCGTGGAAGTAAACCGCACCAGAATGGCGGATTCCCGGAATGCCGCGAACCTCGTCTGCAAAGACGTCAGTGTTGCGAAAGAGGCGGTACTTGGCGTTAAAGACAACGGTGCTGACGTGTTGGACCCTACCCTCGATATTGCAAGAATCGGCATCGCCTCGGAAATGCTGGGTTCGCTGCAGGAGTGTTTTGAGCGCACGATCCAATACCTGAAAGAGCGAGAACAGTTTGGTGTGCCGATCGGGTCATTCCAGGCGCTGAAACATAGAGCTGCAGACATGTTTTGCGAGGTGGAGCTGTCGAAATCCTGTGTGCTCGAAGCGCTCACGGCTTTGGATGAACAGCGCGATAGTGAGGAAATAGCGAAGTTGGCCAGCCTCACTAAGGCAAAGGTTGGCGAGACCTATCATCTGGTTTCCCGCGAAGGTATCCAGATGCACGGTGGCATCGGCATGACGGATGAGTTCGACATCGGTTTCTTCATCAAACGCGCAGCGGTGAGCGAGCAGACCTTTGGCGATGTGAACTTTCACCGCAACCGTTACGGTGAACTCGAAGGTTACTGATATCTGCACGGGGTAGGGGTGGTTATTTTTTGACTACCCCTATGCTTTCTTTGTCCGTCAACGGGTCGATCGTACCCACTCGTAAAACTCATCCACCACATCCTCAGGCAGGGGATTAGCAATCATGCCGATGGTCTTGGCGACGTTTTCCTGATCAAAAAGGAACGCTCTCATCACGTGATCCGGATACTCGCTGAGCGGCAAGCCATAGCCACCCTGAGGTTTCGCGGTTAATGCATCGAGGTGATACGCGCGGGCGGTTTTCGTGCCAATGGGGTGACAGTAAACGCACTTGTTCTCGTGGGTGATTATCCGTTGGATCGTATGGGAATAAGCTTTGAGTTCAGCGAGTGGGTTTTCATGAGAGAAGGCGATGCCGTCGAGTGAGAGCGCCGAGCGCAGGAGCAGCGGGATGTTGAGGTCGTCAGGGACGGGTTTGCGAAAATGGAGTACGGGCCCAAGTGTCCGAGCAGAGATCTCCTGTACGTCATCCTCCCACGTGTTCATCTTGTTCGTTCGATAAAACCAGACGAAGCGGTACATGTTCGGCTCATCGTCGACCCCAACGATAATGATGGGTTCGTACGCTGCGTATTGTTCGAGGTCCAGGAAGTACTGTTGACCACGGCGATTAGCCAGCGTCAGATAGCGAGTGCCGGGTGCTGTGCGATCCCTGAATTTGAGCAAGTCGAATGCGAGGTAGTTGTCGAACTTCCACTGTTTGAGTTCATGAAGACGCTTGCGGAAGAAATAGCGAAATATTGCTTCCACGTCGGAACTCAGCCGATAGGACTTGAGGAGGTCGAAGTGGCTGCGCAACGGCTGATTGTCGAAAGGGGGTGAACGCCACGCCAGGTATGCATCGAGCAGCGCCATGAATTCTACTCGGGAAGAGGGTAATCCGAAAAAATGCAGAATGATGTCCTGGGTCATGCGGCCCATAATTGAGCTGCGCAGTTCGCCTTTGGGTACAAACATGAAGGTGGCTGGTACTCCCCGTTTACTCAACAGGGTCGCTGTCCGCCGGGACTGATAGACGAGATCATCGTCTGTCGCCTCTTCCGCCAGGACAAGCCGTTTGGGCCGTCTACCTGTCGGTCGAATTGACAGCTCCGACACATCGGCCCCGAATAGAATGACAACGGAAATTTTGTCAAGCGCCTCGGTGGTATAGAGATTCAACAACTGCGTGGTAAACGAGCTGTCTACGAACAATTAGTTGGCACCTTCGTTGTCGGCAAGCGCGTTGTTCAGACATTGTATTACTTTCGATTTGCAGGACAATCGCTTGGTGGCGAAACCCTGTTGACGCCACTGATCGAGTTGGCGCTCGGAAGGCATGCCTAGCCACG
>SMWK01000315.1 GCA_004356895.1 Gammaproteobacteria bacterium | reverse complement strand
GTGTCGCATTGCTGAGGAATCCGGTGCCAAATGGAAGCGCGGCGTTTCAAGGCCGCTGACCCCAGGCCAGATTGCGGCGTTTTATGGAAGGCCACCCTGGAATTCCAGAAGGATCTCGAGGAGAAGCGGGGCGGAAGGCATTTTCAGGGTGTCACGCGCCAGGGATGGCGCGTGTACGCCTACAAGGATGTATTCACGGCGTTCCTGGCAAATGCCTTCCGCCCCGCTTCTCGTGGAAGACCAATAAACAGCGAATCCAGGAACAACCAAGCAAGGAGTCAATCGCCGAACATATCTGGGTGGGGGTTGGGGATGTTCAGGTCGACTGGGTTGGCGTAGCCGGGAACGCCGATGGATTTGTCGGAGATCTCCAGATCGCTACCTTCGAGTACCCCTTCACCAAACCGATAAATGGGTTTGATCTCCCCACGGTCCATCGCGGCGTCATACTCCTCGGCGGCCGCATGTACGGCTTCATTCTTGCGTCGGTAAGCGAGCATTGCTTCTTTGCCCCAACGCCGCTGCAACATCTCCTCGGTTTTAGTTGGCGTAAGGAAAAATCCGGTCGCGTTGTTGCCGCCAAAACCTTTTGAGTTCACAAAGGCACCGTCCATCTGGTTTTTGTCCAATTCCAGGTGATCCATGGGCAAGGTCAGGTGGCTATGATGGACGTCCTCAGCGATGTGATCGATGGTAGTGATACCCGGCAGCCAGCCGTGCTTCCAGGTACCGAGGATGGCCGCTAGCTGATCTCCTCCCGCAGGCGCCATCGAGTGTCCTACGTAGGCTTTTATTGCCGCCACCGGCCAGCTCCTTATACCGAATGTCTTCGCTAATTCGTTCAGAATATGGGATTCGGTCACGCGGTTCTGCGGGGTTCCGGTACCGTGTGCTTGCATATGTGTTCGGCGCCGCAGCCCTTCCTCGCCAAGCATGTTTTTCGCGAGGCCCATGGCTTTGGCAACTGTCAGGTAATTGCCGACACCGGGTCCGGAAATGGATTTTTTGAACCCGTCGGCATTGACATAAATGCCACCGACCGAGCCGAGAATTTCCGCACCGAGTTCCATGGCCAGCTCATCATCCATCAACACGGCAAAAACGCATCCCTCAGCGACGGTAAAACCGCAGTTACTGGAGAATGGCCGGCAGGCGCGGCGATGGTCGGGTTCGGTTGCGCCTGGATCCAGCGCCCGCAGCTCTTCATCTTCGGCGAGCGCTCCCATGGTCCGATAACCTTCGATCACCTCGGCAACCACCGGCGCTTCGGCATTACCCACCATGATCACGCGTTTGTGCCCTGCGCGTATCTCGTCGAGACCGCGCTTCACGTTGTACAGAAAAGTGGCGCAGGCGCCGATGATTCCTGCCGCATCGCCTAAAGAACCGAGTACGTAGGCGTTGACGAAATCCCCGGGCATCTCTGGCAGACCCAAGGCGGTGTTTTTGGAAGTGGGCCGTTTGCCGAGCAGCGAGTTCTGCATGAGCCCACCGTAGCCATCAGCGTCGAGTTGACCCATGGCGCTGCCGGAGTAAACGGCGAACTTATCTGGAGCCACGCGGTTCTTCAGGACATCAAGTGTGATACCCGTGCTGCGTAGTGCATCGGATGCGCCGTACACGGTGAGTTGTAAACCACGCGGATGGTTGCGTGATTGATATAAGGCTGCGGGATCGAACCCGGTGGGAACCTGGCCGGCACTTGATACCTTTGCGCGACGAAAGTCTGGAAACAGTACGTCGAGTTGATCAGCGACGCGAACTTTCACCTCGCGATCGTTCAAAACGGTGATGTCCCAATCTGCGGGTAGTTGATCGGGTAGCTGGCGTTTTGCCAGAACAAATTCCAGCGGTTCGTTATTGACGGCGGCAAGTTTTGCGGAACGCTGCCATAGCACCTTGTTGGTGTCGTAGGATTCGATCTTGCGAATGAGGGTATGGGTATCGATGTAGCGGCGCGTAGTAGCGTCGTTTGGGTCGCGAGTGAGGTTCATCAGGCTCGCCAGGCTTCGATAGGTCTGGGTTTTATCTGCTTCCGATAGCGCCTCGACGACCAAACGTCGATAAGCGTGGTGGAATGAAACCCGCCCGGCAGGATTGATCCCGCCGAAGCCCACGATCACCGGAAGCCTGGACACAGTAACTCGTTTACCTCACCTGAAATGCGCGAAGATTGTAGGCACTGAACCAAATTAATGCCAGGTAGCTCACCCCCGGGTAAGCGCTACGGCCGTCGCCTCTCCACCGCCGCTGCACAAAGCGGCCACCCCGCGTTTGAGATCCAGAATAAACACTTCATTGGTCATAAGCGTCCTTTGTTAAAAGCGCCGCATTCTATCCGAATAGGTGATGCACGGTTAAGTTTGTCGAGTCGGTCCGTAAAGGGATGCGAACTACTCTTGTTTGAAGTCATACCTCCCTGAAGCGGGGTAATAACTCCACGAAGTTGCAGGGCTTGAAGTTTATATCCAACTGGTTGTGCAGGATTTTCTCCCAACCCGTGCGCACGGCGTTGCCAGACCCTGGCAGGGCGAATATCAGCGTTGCGTTTGCGATGCCGCCCACGGCGCGGGATTGAATGGTCGAAGAGTTGATCTCCGTGTAGGAGATTTGCCGAAAAAGCTCGCCGAAGCCGTCGATGGTTTTATCGAACAGCGGGAGAAGCGCCTCGGGTGTACTATCGCGTCCGGTAAAGCCGGTGCCTCCCGTGGTGACGATGACTGCGATGTCGGGATCAGCGATCCATTGGGAAATCTGCGCTCGTATCTGATATATGTCATCTACCACGATTGCCCTGGCGTTGAGTGTATGTCCATCTTCACGAATAAATCCTGCGAGCAGGTCGCCAGAGGTGTCATCGGCCGCTGTGCGAGTGTCTGATACGGTAAGCAGGGCGCAGTTCAAACTAGTCATGATAGTGAATGTGTCCCGAGTTTCAGGTTACCGCAACGCGCGGATAAGTATTTTCTTCAATGAAATCTTCAACTTAGCGAGCAGGTTTGATTATCCAGAGGCAAGTGATTACAGTACCGCCGAATTCTACACCTAGTTGTTTCAGCCGTGGATAAAACGCTCCTTGAAGGAGATAGGCTGTATCTCATCGCAGAGAGCTTAGCTCAAGACTTCTCCCTTTTCCCCAGCACCGAAAGCGAAGAACTGCTTCCTGGCCTCATGTCGAACCTGGAGATCGCTCGCCAGTGTGAACACCTCAGCAATCTGGACATAGATTCTTATATCGAGCAGGTTGTGGCGCGAGCCGAAGACCCAGGTCGCCCGGCAGCTCCCGGAGTTATCGCCCAACTAGGTCGGGTGGTGGAGGAAATTTCCGCAGGGCCGTTTTACGCCGCAATTGTAGAGATGGATTTTAGCGGTGAAACGAGAGCGGTTGGCTTCATCGCACACGATCGTTCTTCAAAAAACGGCATGTGGATGCCTGAACATCATCTGCGGGCAGCCGATCGGTTGCAAGAGTATGCCAAACGCTCCTTGCCCATCGTCACATTGATGGATACCCCCGGTGCTGATGCAGAAGAGCAGGCCAACCGGGAAAACCAGGCCCACAGCATATCGCGGCTCATTGCGGAAATGAGTAACGTCGATGTGCCCAACGTCGGCGTAATCTTCGGGCTGGGATACTCCGGGGGTGCGATTCCCCTTGCGGCAAGCAACATGATTCTCTCGGTTCGCGATGGTGTGTTCAGCACGATTCAACCTAAGGGGCTTGCCAGCATTGCGCGCAGGCTGAATCTCTCCTGGCAGGAATGTGCCAAGTATGTCGGCTTGTCAGCGTACGAGTTGTACGCACAAGGCAACATCGACGGCGTGATTGATTACGCGCCCGGGGAATCGGACGAGAAGCTTGAAAACTTACGCGTTGCAATTGTCAGTGCGGTGCAGCGTATCGAAGAACGTGTCAAGGAATTCGTCGCTGAAAATCCTTACATATTCGATCACTACCGTCAGAGTCTGTTACGTTTCCTGAGTCCGTCAGAGCAACTCAAACGCATGCAAGCCGGTGCGTCTCTGAAGCTGACAAAGAATCCAACGGAGTATCTCAACGTTTTCGGTGTAGCTTATCGTTACCTCCGCTATCTGAAGGTGCGGCAGCGGATAAAAGCCACCAGCAAGCAGCAATATGGACGTCTATCTAACCAGGAAATCCCCACAGGAGAACTCGACAAACGCGCCGAACTGGAACGGCGCCAGACGTTTCTCAAATGGTTGCAGGATCCCGATAAGGTAGTTTACGACGATGTGCTGTCGCGAGCCTGGCGAAACTACAATGAGAAAAAGCAGGCCGTGCACGACGAACGTGGTCGGATTGCACAGTTACTGTTTGGCGAACCGAAAAAGAACTATGAAGAAGCGCGCTCTAATCTCATCTCCAGTGTTGGCGTTTTCCTCTTCAATCGTTGGAAGTCGGATGCGGTCGGAAATCTGCGTGCGCTCAAAGAGTTTCTCAATCACCATCAGGACATCCGCCAGATACTGCGGGTTGTGGATCTCAGCAATTCGCGGAGTCTTGTCCAGGCCCTGAGAGCGGACGCAACTCTGCTCGGCGTAATGCGCGACTGTTTTTCTCACGAAGGGAAAAAGTTGCTGCGGGAAAGTGGTGTCGAGGAAAAGTCCGATGTCTTTCTGAGCAACCAGCTCACTGCAGATCTGAATCTCGTGATTACCGGTAGATCGTTGGCTGAGTTTGTCGAGGATCAGGAAGGGCGGTTTAAGGCACTCAGTAACGGTGGCGCATCGGATGTTGCCGTCAATCGCGCCATTCTCGTGGATCGTTTTGGTGATTTCATCAATTCGGCCGATATCGGTGGCTCACCTGTGCCAATCAGCGACATGACGGTACTGGACGTTCTCATTGGCGATGACCTGCGCCGTGACTTCATTGCTGAATGTGAAAATCTGCTGCTTTTCGATTCTGTTTACGATCAGATCCTCGTCAACCTGGATACGATTGCTGAAGAGGCGCAGTCGGGCCAGTCGCTCTCCAAGAATACGCTCCGTCAGTTGATCGACGCACCGCTCGAATTTGCCGCCAAGGGGATCACTCTTGGTGCGCTCGGTGACGATCGTACTGAGAAGGATGCCGCACTCGACTTGCGCGAGCAGTTCATCGATTGGTACTTGCGCGTCATCAGGAGGCCGAAGGGCAACGAGTTTTTCAGGGCAGTCGAGGAATGGAAGAAAACCAGTTTCACTCATCTTTCGGACACGTTGTTTGTGGTGGTCACACACTTGTTTGAGAACCTGCTGCTCTCGTTTGTGTTGTCCGAGCGAGAAGGTAGGGCTTACAACGGACGTATCTCGCCCAAAAATATCGGGCGTCGCAAGGATTTCTGGAACCGCCTGAACATCGCCTATCGGGATCTTCTGATTCAGAACGTTCTCCGTCAGATTAGAAATCGCAACAGTATTGGCTATGAAGTTATCGTCGAAACCTATTTCACTGAATTTGCAGAGCGGTTCGGCGATTTGCTGAGTTCCGACCCGTGCGATTTCCCGGGTTTTCGTTTGTCGATAGAAAGTGCGCTAGCCAAAGACATACCTCCTTGCGGGATCGTTACTGGAATAGGCAAGTTCAAGGATGATAGCGGGGGCTTACCTGTTGGTATTGTTCTGTCGAACGTCGCTTTCCAGGCGGGCTCGTTCGACATGGCGAGCGCAGAGAAATTCTGCAAGCTGCTGGTGGAGTGTGCCGAGCAGCATCTACCTGTGATCTGCTTTATTTCATCTGGAGGCATGCAAACAAAAGAAGGTGCAGGTGCGCTCTTTTCCATGGCAGCTGTCAACGATCGCATCACGCGCTTCGTGCGAGATCACGATTTGCCGGTGATCGTGTTCGGTTATGGAGATTGTGTGGGCGGCGCGCAAGCAAGTTTCGTCACCCACCCTCTGGTGCAGACATACTACTTCTCGGGAACCAGTATGCCGTTTGCAGGCCAGATCCTCGTGCCTTCCAACCTTTCGTTGAACGGCATACTCTCCAACTACCTGTCTCAGGTCCCCGGCGCGATGCAGGGGTTGGTCAAACATCCGTTCCATAGTGAACTCGATGACGAACTCAGGCGTATTGACCCCGAGATTCCACTTCCGCAGGAATCGGTAACGGACGTCGTACTGCGAGTGATGTCGGGCGTGCTGAGCCAACAGCGGCCAGTTGTCGTCGCGCATCGTCGGAAGTACACAGACGACGATCTGATCAAACCTGTCCGTCGAGTTTTGATTCATGCACGCGGCTGCACCGCTGCAAAACTCATCCGCGTCGCGCAAAAGAACAACATTGAGGTGGTACTTGTTCAGTCGGATCCCGACATGGAATCCGCCGCAGTGGATATGTTGTGGGAACGCGACAGTGTCGTGTGTATCGGTGGTAACACACCAGACGAAAGTTATCTGAATGCCATGAGTGTATTGAGCGTGGCCGAACATGAAGGTGTGGATGCGTTGCACCCTGGAATTGGCTTTCTCTCGGAGAACGCTCAGTTTGCCGAGCTTTGCCGCAGCCATGGTATCAACTTCATCGGCCCTCCGGTTTCCAGCATGGATACGATGGGTAATAAGTCCAACGCTATCAATACAGCTCTTCGCCTCGGCGTGCCTGTTGTACCAGGTAGTCATGGCATTTTGACAAACGCAGAGCGAGCCGCCGAGGTCGCTGAAGATATCGGTTATCCAGTGCTTATCAAGGCGGTGCACGGGGGTGGCGGCAAAGGTATTCAAGTGGTGGAAACTGCGAGCGATTTTCACGAGCAGTTCCATCGGGTGCGAGCCGAAGCTCGCAGTGCATTCGGCAACGGAGACGTGTACTTAGAGAAGTACATTACCTCGTTACGCCACATCGAGGTGCAGCTTCTACGCGACACGCATGGCAATACCAAAATATTGGGTTTGCGGGATTGCAGCGTGCAACGTGACAAGCAGAAAGTGTTTGAGGAATCCGGCTCAACTATGTTGCCCGAGCATCTGCAAAAAGCGGTGCTTACCCATCCGGCTGCTATCGCCGATGAGGTGGGTTATGTTGGCGCCGGAACGGTGGAGTTTATCTACGATCTCGACTCGAATGCAATCTACTTCATGGAAATGAATACCCGGCTGCAGGTTGAGCATCCGGTAACCGAGTGGGTATCGGGAATCGACATCGTGACTCAGCAATTTCGAATTGCGTCAGGAGAGTCCATCGCGGACCTCACGCCGACAAACGACGGGTATTCGATTGAAGCAAGAGTGACGGCTGAAAGAGTCCAGTTGGCAGCGAACGGTGAGTTGGTGTTCCGGCCGCATCCCGGGCAAATCGTTACCTTCGAATTTCCCCAGGAGGATGGTGTGGAGGTCATCGAGGCAGCAAGTTCCGGTAAGTTGGTGTCACCGTACTACGACAGCATGCTGGCTCAGGTGATCGTACACGCCAAGGGCCGACGTCGGGCAATCAACAAATTACTCGCCTACCTCGAACGCGTGACGGTAACCGGAATCTGTACCAACATTCCGCTGTTGAAACGGGTATTGCAGGACGAGGTCTACATCGAAGGCACTTTTGACACGAACTATCTACCTGAATTTTTGCAGAGAACCGATGCAAAAAGCCTCATCGACGAGATAGAGCACGCAGCGGGC
>SMWK01000314.1 GCA_004356895.1 Gammaproteobacteria bacterium | reverse complement strand
CTTCACTGGGATGCGCGGACGCTGACGACGCAGTCAGGCTCAGCACCAGGACACCGATCAGCCGTCATGCGGCAGGCATTTCCATAACTCTACCCTTCGATTAGCTCCACCATCTGCCGTGACTAGTCCGGCGATTCCGGCACCAATCACGCAAACAGTCGAATTTGTATCTGTATTCATCCGTAACGCTGCGCGGGTAGCCAGGTCACCAGTCCCTCCCAGTTGAATATGATCACGAGACCGATCAGCTGCAGGATGATGAAGGGCGCCACGCCGCGATAAATTGTGAGTACGTCTATACCTTCCGGGGCGACTCCCTTGAGGTAGAAGATGGCAAAGCCGACCGGTGGTGTGAGGAAGCTGGTTTGCAGGCAGACGGCAAATAGTACCGTGAACCACACCGGATCGAAGCCGAGCCCGGTAACCACGGGAGACACCAGCGGCAGGATGATCAAGGTGAGTTCGATCCAATCGAGGAAAAATCCCAGAATGAAAGTCGCAAACAGGATGGAAATCACAATACCTGTGGCGCCGAAGGGGAGACCCAGCAACGCCCTTTCAATGAGTTGATCGCCGCCTAAGCCGCGCAATACCAGAGAGAATGCCGTAGCCCCGATTAGCACGGCGAATATGAAAGCCGTCGTGCGGGAGGTTGCGAACAGCACTTGGTTCATCACATCGCGATTGAGCCGCCTTTTGATCCACGCGAGCAGCAATGCACCAGCTGCCCCCATGCCGGCAGCTTCGGTTGGCGTGGCTACACCGAGAAAGATGCTGCCGAGCACCGCAAGGATGAGGAAAGCGGGAGGGACGATCGCGGCAACTAAGTCTTTGATTGCCGCCCAATCCACCGGATCGTGTTTGGCTGCCGGAGCGCCATCTGGATTTACCAGCCCGTAACCGAGCAGATAGACCACATACAAACCGCCGAGCAATACGCCGGGAAAGACCGCGCCGAGGAAAAGATCGCCCACACTCATGGCCATACGATCCGCCATGAGTACCAGCATGATGCTGGGTGGAATGAGAATACCTAACGTGCCTACTGCGCAGACCGTGCCCGCAGCGAGCGATTTGTCGTAACCCTGGTCAAGCATAGCCGGCAGACCCATCAAAGCTAACAATACGACCGACGCACCGATGATGCCGGTGGTGGCGGCAAGCAGAATGCCTATCAGGGTTACCGTGATGGCAAGGCCGCCGCGAATTCCGCCGAACAGTCGTGCGACGCTCGTCATGAGCTGGTTGGCAATGCCTGAACGGTCGAGTAACAAACCCATGAAGATGAACATGGGTAGAGCCACCAGTACCCAGTTTTCCATCACGTTCCAGATACGATCGACGGTGATGGATGTATATCCCCAGTTCATGCCGATGGCTAAGCTGAAGTCGACGTCCAGCACGATGGCGAACGCGGTGAACAGAACCGACAGTCCACCCAGAATCCAGGCGACGGGAAAACCCGTGAATAC
This sequence comes from Gammaproteobacteria bacterium, assembly GCA_004356895.1. Taxonomy (GTDB): domain Bacteria; phylum Pseudomonadota; class Gammaproteobacteria; order Pseudomonadales; family Azotimanducaceae; genus SMWK01. The sequence continues at coordinate 8,815 of SMWK01000314.1, read as the reverse complement.
GAGAGCGATGAAACTCAGAAACATGAGACACGCGAGTATTTCGTTAGGAGCCATCGGTGTCCTTAAAAAGATGGGTGTCTCCGAACAGGAATACCCAGACGCGGCTGAGGCGAGAGAACACCGCAATCAACAGCAAGCCGAAGCCGAGTGGCAGCATCGCTTTGATTGCCCAGCGAAACGGCAGCCCGCCCGGTGCTTGAGAAACCTCAGAAAGCTCGAAACTTATCCAGACGAACGGAACAGCGAAAATCAACACGAGTGCGATGAATGGTAGTAAAAATAGCAAAATGCCATATAACTCGATCCAGGCCTGTGTCTGGGGTCTCATGAACTCGTGCAGTACGTCGACGCGGATGTGTGCGTCGGCTTGATAGGCGTAGCCCAGCGACAAGAGAAAGCCCGTTGAATAGAGGTGCCATTGAATCTCTTCGAACTCGATACGGCCTTGGCTGAAAACGTAACGCAACACGACGTTCACGACGATCACCACGAGCAGTGCTACCCACACCCAGGAGACTCCCTGACCGATTTTTTCCAGCCATGGGTCGACGACACGTGAAAACGAGGTTTCCGGCAGCAGCATCAGTGGGCTGTTTCGGAACAGATCATCAAAAATCGCGAGGCAAATAGGCGCGTGACTTCCAGTGCGCGTAAGTGGCACGGAACGCCTGCTGGGATTCGAGGATTTCGCGGAAACTTTCGTCTTTGGCCGCTTCCTCGGCGAGCACTAGTTTGGTAACCCTTTGCAGTTCGCGCAGAACGTCGTCGGGTAATGTCTCGGCAAATACACCGATGTCCGGAAATCCGGCGATCACGGCACCCTGAGATGCCTCTGCGTTGGACAAATTGCGGATTACCCCGGCAGTGCAGACCGCTTCCAGGAGTTTCTGGTCGGCTGTGGCCAGGCTGTTCCAGGTATCGATGTTCACCAACAGATGCGAGGAGGTGGCGGGTTGGTGCCAGCCGGGGTAATAGTTGTACTTGGCAATCTGGTGGAATCCGAGGGCGCGGTCGACGATGGGTAATGCATACTCGCTGGCGTCGATGGCGCCTTTCTCCAACGCCTGGAAAATCTCTCCTCCGGGTAACATCGTCACTGAGGCGCCTATCCGCTCGATCACCTTGCCGCCTAAACCGGCGAAACGAATTTTGAGTCCCTGCATATCGGCGAGGGACCTAATCGGTTTGCGAAACCAACCGGCGGTTTCGGGTCCGGTCAGGCCGCAGAAAATGGGGTGAATGTTGTGGGGTAGATACAACTTTTCACCGAGCTCCCTCCCACCAGCTTCGAACCACCACGCAGCAACCTCCCAGGGTTCCATGCCAAATGGTACCGCGCCGATTAGGGTCGAAGCGGGTATTTTGCCCTGATCGTAGCCGAGCCAGGTATAGCCGGCCTCAACTTTGCGATCTCGGACGGCGTCGGTAATGCTGAATGCCGGTACGATCTCTCCCGGCTCGTAAATCTGCAGATCCACGGCGCCCCCGGAAACATCGCGAATCATGTCGGTTACATAAATCGCGTTTTCCCCAAGTACGGGCAGGTTGGTGGCAAATGCGACCGGTAGCCGCCAACTAATCCGTTTCGTTACAGCAACATCTCCGCTCTGCCTGGGTTGAGCGGTTGCACCGGGCGGCCGCACGGCGAGACTTCCGACAATGCCGACCAGAAAGGCAATCAGCACCCCAACCAGCGCTGCGCGCTGACCCATCAGACGTTGGCTCATCCTCTCCCCTCGAGGCATAAACACTGAGCATTGTGTAAACCTCCTTGCCTGGATGCAAGGCCAGACTGAACTTCTTACTATGTTGTGACACCGGTTGGCCGCTTGTTGCATTAACGTGACCATTGCATTCGAAGGGACGTTTAGCTAACTTCGCGGGCTTTGTACCAAGCTTAAGTTGTCAGTCGATTTGGGGGAATATGCATGCTGATCGGGGTGCCCAGGGAAACTTGGCCGGGCGAGTTGCGTGCGGCATTGGTCCCACAGAACGTGAAAAAGCTCGTGAGCAACGGATTTGAGGTCAGCGTGGAAACCGGCCTCGGCGACGCTTCGGGTTATCCGGATGCAGTGTACAGCGATGCTGGCGCAAAAGTCGAAACCGATCGCCAGGCGCTGCTCGAGCGTTCCGACGTTGTCTTTCGAGTGCGCAAACCCGACGCCCATGAGGTGACTCACCTTAAATCGGGCTCGGTTCACATCAGCTTTCTCGATCCTTTCAACGAGAAAGCACTGGTGGATGCGCTAGCAGTTCAGGGTGTCACCGCGATATCCATGGAGATGATCCCGCGCACGACGCTCGCTCAAAAAATGGATGCATTGTCCTCCCAGGCGAACCTGGCGGGATATGTAACGGTGATCCAGGCCGCGCACCACTGTCTGAAAATTTTCCCGATGATGATGACGCCATCCGGAACGATCGCGCCGGCGCGCGTGTTCGTCATCGGGGCAGGCGTTGCGGGTCTGCAAGCCATTGCCACCGCAAAACGTCTTGGCGCCCGGGTGGAAGCGTTCGACACGCGACCCGTTGTCGCTGAGCAGGTGCAATCGCTGGGAGCGAAGTTCGTGCATATCGATCTCGGCGACACCGGACAGACCGACCAGGGTTATGCCAAAGCGCTCACGCCAGAGCAGCAAGAGCTGCAGAAAGAAGGGCAGAAGAAAATCATCAGCCAATCGGATGTCGTGATCACCACGGCCCAGCTTTTTGGCCGCCCCGCGCCGCAAATCGTCTCCCGGGATATGGTCGAGTCGATGAATCCCGGCAGTGTGGTCGTCGACATGGCGGTGGAAACGGGCGGTAACGTCGAAGGATCCGTGCTTGATGAGATCGTCGTAGTCAACGGCGTGAAGATCATCGGCCAGGGCAACCTGCCTTCGGAAGTGGCACGTAACGCCAGCGACATGTACTCCAACAACCTCTACAACTTAATCATTGATTTCTGGGATGGCGAAGGGCACAACCTTGATCTGAGTCCCGACAACGAAATCATCCAGGGTTGTGTCATCACCCGGGACGGCGCCATCGTCAACGAAACCATCAAGAACCTGTAAACGGAGCCAAGAATAATGGACGCGGTGTTTCTAGCCTTCGTATTGATGTTATCCATCTTCCTGGGCTTCGAACTCATTTCGAAGGTACCGGCCACGTTGCACACGCCGCTGATGTCAGGCGCCAATGCAATCTCCGGCATTACCCTCGTCGGGGCGTTGACCTCAGCGGGTGCGGGTAGCGATCTGGTTGCTACCTGGCTTGGTGCTGTTGCGGTGGCTTTTGCCACCGTTAACGTGGTTGGTGGCTACCTGGTGACCAACCGCATGTTGTCGATGTTCAAGAAAAAAGAAGCCCCTGGTAGGGTCGGAGGGGGTTCATGAGCCTGAGCATCGAACTGATCAATGTCTTCTACATCGTCGCGGCGGCGCTGTTTATCTATGGATTGAAGGGGCTTGGTTCGCCTGCAACAGCCGTTCGCGGCAATTTGTTGTCTGCGATTGGTATGTTCATCGCGGTCGTTGTTACGCTGTTCTCCAAGGGAATTGTCGAGTTCGAATGGATCATGGTGGCCGTTCTCGTCGGGGCCCTCATCGGCGCTGTTGCGGCCCAGATGGTCGCCATGACCAAGATGCCTGAAATGGTGGCGCTCTTTAACGGCTCTGGTGGTTTGGCAAGTCTTCTGGTCGGTTGGGCAGCACTCTACAACTCGGGCAACACCACTTTTACCCACATCACCATTCTGCTCTCGATCCTGATCGGTGGCGTTACCTTCTCCGGTAGCCTCATCGCGTGGGGTAAGTTGGCTGAAGTCATAACGAGCCGCGCAATCGTCTTTGCCGCGCAGCGGTTCGTGAATGCGCTCATCCTCATTGCGATCGTTGGCTGCGGCGTGATGTTTGGTCTTGAGCCATCGCTGACATCTCCCTACCTCTATGGGGTGATTGCCCTGTCGTTGCTCTTTGGCGTCATGGTGGTCATTCCCATCGGGGGTGCTGACATGCCGGTGGTGATATCGCTTTTAAACAGCTACTCGGGGCTGGCCGCTTGCGCCGCCGGGTTTGCAATCAACAACAACATCCTCATAGTCGCCGGTTCTCTGGTGGGGGCAGCCGGGATGATCCTCACTAACATCATGTGCAAGGCGATGAATCGCTCCCTTGCCAACGTTCTGTTCTCCGGCTTCGGTGCCGTTAAAACGGCCAGTAAGGTGGAGGGTGAGGTGAAACCCATCGTTGCCGAAGATGCTTTCCTCATACTCGAAGCAGCCTCTTCCGTCACTTTCGTTCCGGGTTATGGAATGGCCGTCGCCCAGGCGCAGCACGTTGTTCGCGAACTCGGCGAACTACTGGAAGCGAACGGTACCGAGGTAACTTATGCTATCCACCCGGTTGCCGGTCGCATGCCTGGACACATGAACGTATTGCTGGCGGAAGCGAACGTGCCGTACGATCAACTCGTTGAGATGGACGATATCAACCCGCGCATCGCGAACGTCGACGTTGCGGTGGTCATAGGCGCAAACGACGTGGTGAACCCCGCCGCGAGACATGACGAAAACAGCCCGATTTACGGAATGCCCATCATCAACGTCGACTACGCTCGCACGGTTTTTGTGCTGAAACGCTCCATGGCAGCCGGCTTCTCCGGCGTGGACAACCCGTTGTTCTTCGGTGACAACACCCGAATGCTCTTCGGCGACGCCAAAACGTCAATCTCGTCAGTCATCGCCGAATTCAAAAGATGACGCAGATCGCTGGAGTTCGGGAGCGGAGAATCAGCGCATGAACTTGTCGACGACCTGCCTTCCGCCCATCACCTTCATGAATCCGAATGTCTCGGAGTCCAGCATCTCGCGCGCCGCAAGATTCAAGTGCCCGAGGACATGGCGCATCAACGTGGAACCCAGACTCAGGCGCTTCACCCCCGCATCGGCAAATTCCTCCACCGAGTGATTTGCCAGAGGGCCAGTAACAAGAACGTTCACCGGTTTCGACAGTGCGTCGCAGACGGTGCGTACCGCCTCCAGATTAGGAAGACCAGGGGCATAAAGCACATCGGCACCAGCGGCCTCGTATGCGGTAAGACGGCGGATAGTGTCATCCAGATCGTGCCGACCCTTAATGTGATTTTCTGCACGTGCGGTCAGTACGAAGGGAAACGGTAACGCTTGTGCCGCCTCGACCGCGGCAGCGACGCGCTCAACTGCAAGCATGAATTCGTAAACGGGAGAATCGTCATTACCCGTCGAATCCTCGATGGATCCCCCCACCGCACCAGCCTCACCGGCCGCGCGGATGGTCTCCGCAGTATCCTGTGGGGTATCGCCGAAGCCGTTCTCCAGATCAGCCGAGATGGGAATCTCTACCGCTTGTGCGAGATCGCGGATGTGAGCGATTGCCTGCTCGCGGGTGATGTGCCCGTCGAGTAGTCCCTGGGTGAACGCGTATCCGGCGCTCGAAGTCGCCAACGCCACAAACCCCATGCCTTCGAGAATCCGGGCTGATCCAGCGTCCCAGGGATTGGGGATCAGAAAAGCGCCTGGCTGATCGTGCAATGACCTGAAGTGCGTGGCCTGCTCAATTCGATCGATCATGGAAGTCAGCTAAGGGCAGTGACCGCGGAGCCTGGACAGATGTCACCTGTACCACGAACGATTGCTCGTATTCCCGCTGACGCCGCGAATGCCTTTACCACGGCTGCTGAGTTGACGGCGCCTGATGCCAGCCGACCACCTAACGTCGCACAGGGCTCGCAGAGTTCCATTCCTTCGAGCAGAATATTACCGATTTTGAATTGTTTCCCAACGAGCGGATTGAGGCGAATGCCACGAGTCACGATGTTGCGCCCGACGTCACCAGGCTCGATATCGAGCCCGGTGACCTGGTTGAACGCAAGAACTGCCTCTGCCTCGATGAGGGACACAACACCTCTTGAGTTCGCGTAGCGGTCACCCTCGAGTCCAACAGTGAGGGCGAGTTTGGCAGCGTCGACACTTTGTTGTGGCTCACCGTGGGAGGGTGCGCGATAAATCGATTCAACTAAGCCTGACATGGTTACGCTCTATTGTTGGCAGTGGGGTTGTAGACGAAGTAGTGGTGGCAGTCAATCGGTATCCCGGATAACCGTGGTCAGAAATTCCCGGGCTCGTTCACGAAGCAACTTCGTTGTCATGGTCTGGAGTCCGAAGTCCTTCCAACGACTGGACGATTGATCGTAACATCGATGTGCCTGATCGAGCTGTCACCTTGAGAGGTTTACCGTATGAAACTCACCATTGTCGATGTGTTTGCCGAAAGTCTTTACGCGGGCAATCAACTGGCCGTGGTCGAGGATATTGGTCAGCTCGACAGTGAGACGATGCAGGACATTGCGAGGGAGATGAACTTCTCGGAAACGACCTTTGTTATCGACCGCACAGACGAGCGGGCGCGAGTGCGAATTTTTACGCCCGAATTGGAATTGCCATTTGCGGGTCATCCCACGCTTGGAACCGCATGGGTACTAAGTGGCGGTGAGGGAACCTATACCCTGGATCTCGATGTTGGCCCGATAGCCGTACGCTTCGCCGAGGGCTTGGGTTGGATCTCTCCTCCGGCGGTAACGTTGCGGGGCACATTTGCCGGTGATGCAGCTGCGGCGCTTCTCGGCGTGGAAACCACAGATCTCGATACGGAATTCCCAATCCGTTTCGCCGAAGTGGGGCCGAAGTTCGTACTGATCGGACTCAAGAATCTGGCTGCACTGAAGGCAGCGAAGGTGAATGAAACGCTCTATGACAAATACCTCGCCGATGGTTTCGACCTGCAGTGCGTTTTTGTTTTTACGAGTGATAGTTATTCGGCTGATTCAGACTTTGCTGCGCGGATGTTTTTTCGTTCCCCCGGACTTCGCGAAGACCCTGCAACCGGCAGCGCCAACTCTGCTTTCGCGGCATACCTCAAAGACCTGCGTGGCGGTGAGTTCGAGGTGGTCGTGGACCAGGGTGTCGAGATAAAACGCCCATCGCGACTTTATCTGAAAGTTGGCGAATCCATCGAGGTTGGTGGTCGCGTACAGGAAGTATTGAGAGGTGAGCTGACATAACCTGACCTCGAGGTTCGTTTTCTAACGTTTGCCCACGTTCTAAATTTGTGGACAACGTCTCATATGGTCGTTTTTGCCTTTGAGAGAATAGCCACTATGTTAGAAATGCTAATCATCTTTCTGCTTCTCTGGCTATGGGTCATTGAAAGACGACTCAACAGCCTGGGTGAATCCGTTCAGGCGATCAAGCTCGACGCGGACGGGATGCAGACAGTGAAATACCTGGTGGATAGCGAGATCGCTAAATTCAGATCCGAGCTGGGAGATCTGCACGGAACAAACTACAGCGGAGACCAGCAGACGGCGAGTTCCATCCCCGTTCTGAAGAGTAACTAAGGTCTCATCCGAGGCCAAGCCTCTCGAGCTGTTCCACTGGTGCTTCCACGTTTGCCAGCGCCGTCTTCAAGAGTTCCAACATGTCTGCCTCGTCGCGGCCGCCTAAACGGTTTTCGGTTTCTTCGGGGTCGTTGTCTATGTCGTACAAACAATGCCAGTTGATGGGTTGGCGCGCGCACCAATAAGGCAGCGGGTCTCCAGCTGCAAACGGTTGGCGAATGACGGGTATATCTGAACCGGGCATGTAGTCGAGGTAGGCACGGCGATCGGGGTTAGGCAGCTTCAGTTTAGGTGCGCTGACGATTGGCATCGTCGACCATCGATTCGACCAAAGCGATAGTGGCAGATTGTCATCGAAGACGGGTGCTCGGGCATACTTGCGCTTGCCGTCGAATACATGCACCCATCGACCCCACACACCGGACAACGCCCAAGTGCGCACAGTGGTGGTTTCCCCGCGCACGAGGGGTAACAGGGAGACTCCGTGAGCCCGGTGGCGGGGAGTTAGATCGAAGATGTCATAGAGCGTTGCATTGATGTCGACATTGGTGGTCAACCCATCGACACTGCCGGCGTCTACCCCAGGCACGTGCATCATCAGTGGTGTATGACCCATTGGCTCGAAGTGTGGAACTCCGGGTTTACCGAAGATGTCACGCTCGCCAAGATAGTGCCCGTGATCCGTGCAGAGAATAACGACGGTGTTGTCCCAGAGGCCGTTTTTGTCCACGGCATCCAACAGTTTACCAAACCAGTGATCGATCATGCTGAGCTTGGAGCCGTAGTTCGCGCGCACGTGGTGTGCCTGGCGGGCGTTGATCACGCCCCGTTCCACGGTTTTCACGGAGTAAGGTGGCCAGATGATGAGATCTTCGGTCCAATCCGGATCGTACTTGTTTGCCCAGGGTTTTGGCGTATCGAAAGGCTCATGGGGATCAAATTCGTCGATGAAGAGCATGAACCGGTCGTGGAAGCCCGCGTTCTCATCGAGCCACTTGGCCGCGGTCTGCATCGTACGCGGCCCGGGAAAATCAAGCTCCTCGCGAAACCAGGTACGTGTGGTGTTGTAACGTTGATTCAGGCCGACGCCTGCCGGTAGTGCGGGCGCTCCTGCCCAGGTTGGATCGGGACGTGTCTTCCAGGGATCGTTTTCGTGCCCGCGCACATACTCCCAGCCACGAAACTCAGTGTGGTAATTCTCGCCGCCGGTTTCGAACAGATGTGGGTGATCGCTGATGAGCATGGTGGTGACACCTTGCTCCCGCAACGGCTGTGTTATGGGTTCTTCCCAGAGTTCTATGGAACCCCAGGGCTTCCAGAGGAAGTCGAGCGCTCCAACCAGAATATCGTGTCGCGCCGGCATACAGGGTAGCGATCCCACGAAGTGTTTTTCAAAACG
>SMWK01000313.1 GCA_004356895.1 Gammaproteobacteria bacterium | reverse complement strand
GGTACTGGTCGCGCTGGCGGCGCTTCAAATTTCCCAGTTCCCGGCTTTGCTCTTCCAGCTGCCCACGCAAGTTGCGGACTTCGTCCTGCAATTCCTGTACCTGGATTACCAGGTTCGCCATCACTGACTGATCGGCATTCTGTGCCGAAGCCGGGACAGAAACAATGATGGACAGCGTTAGGCTGGCCATCGATACCCTGTTAGAAAAACGTCGAACCATGCTCATTGGGCGGTGTAGACAATCTCCACACGACGATTCTGTGACCAGCAATACTCGTCGCTGACACGGCAGGTGGGACGTTCTTCGCCATAGCTCCCGACAACCATCTGGCTGCCCATGGCGCCCTGTGCGGACATCAGTGCCATCACGGCGTTACCGCGCCGCTCGCCGAGGCCGAGGTTGTATTCGCGTGTTCCGCGTTCATCGGCATGGCCTTCAAGCGTTACCCTGGCGCTGGAATGCGATGCTGCATACGCCGCATGTGCAGACACTATACCGCGAAATTCCGGAAGCACTGTCGACTTGTCAAAATCGAAATAGATAATCCGTTTGGAAAGCATGCTTTCCGGATTATCAAGATTACGTGAATCCGTGTAATCGTGTGGATCCGGGGCTGCCTGTGTTACCACTTCAGTTGGGGGCTCCGGCGCCGGCTCTGGGGTGGGCTCTGGTACAACCTCTGGTGTTGTCTGGCAGGCTGTCAATGCCAGTGCAATAATCATTGCGAGAGTCAATTGCCACACTTTTTTCATTCTTTCCTCCTGGTTTTTATCTTGAAGCCGTTGTCTACGGCATCGTTTTCCAAAAATCTGCGACTAGTCTACCTGATTACGAGTGACCATGCGGGTTCCCGAACGTCTCCCTCACTCAATATCAGCCGCTGGCGTACACTCCCATCGGCGGACACGGCAGACAGTACGCCGCGTGTCCCTTCCCTGGTTGCGTACAGCACCATGCTTCCATTGGGTGCGAAGCTGGGCGATTCGTCCAATACACCGGGTGTGAGGATTGTAAATCGTTCGGTTTCAATATCCCAGATCGCTATACGATACTCGTTTCCTCTTCCATGTGCTACCGCTATTCTGCGTCCATCGGGCGCAATGCTCGCCCGGGCGTTATAGTCACCCTCCAGGGTGACTCTTTCGGGTTTTCCGCCAGTCGGTGCGACACGATAGATCTGCGGCTTTCCGCCCCTGTCCGAGGTGAAATAGATGTACTTCCCATCCGGCGCCCAGACGGGTTCGGTATCGATGGCCCAGTGCTGTGTCAGCTGGGTCAAGCGGCCGGTCGCCATTTCCCGAATGTAGATTTCAGGATTGCCGGTACGGGACAGCGTCATGGCCATCTTGCGGCCATCCGGTGAAAACGACGGAGCGCCGTTAATGCCTTTTCCGCCTGAAATCAATTCCCGCGAACCGGTCGCAACGTCCTGCAGGTAGATGGCCGAATTTCCTTTCTCGAAAGATACGTAAGCAAGTTTCTTTCCATCGGGAGACCAGGCAGGAGAAAGCAGGGGCTCGGGTGAACCCACCACAGACTGCGGTCCGAAACCATCCGCATCCGACACCACCAGTTCATAACGTAAATCCGCGCCAAAGCCGGTGGCTGTAATGTAGGCGATCCGGGTCGCGAAGGCGCCGGGCACCCCGGTCAGGGTTTGGTAGATCGCATCCGCTACGCGATGTGCGCCATAGCGCAGATCACCGGGGCCGACGGTGGTGATTTGCGACAAAAGGCGTTCGCGCGTGTGCACATCGAATAACTGGTAAATCAACTCATGTCCCTGCCCATCAGCCGGGGTGCGCACGCTGCCGATTAAGAGGTAGTCCACTTTCAGTAAACGCCAGGTCCCGAACCGTATGGACTCTTCGTCAACCGGCCGTTCCATCATGTCTGCCGTATCCATCGGGTCGAACAGGCCGGAACGGTACAGGTCGCCGGAGATAATCTCATCCATAGAGTTTATCGGTGGCGGCGTGGCATCTTCCCACTGGAAGGGCACAATCGCGATGGGCAGGGCACTGGGATTGCCGCTGATGATTTCGATTTGGAGCTGGGCATGAACTGCCTCGCTGGCCATCAGAACGATCAGAAAAATAAATAATTTTTTCACTTTGTCAGTCACCGTCGTAAATAAAATGAAAGTCGATTTCACGCTGAAAAACATCCTCGAACCCGCGATAGGGCAGTATACCGACCCGTTCGACCGCCGCCACGATGGATCGGCGCGTCGCCTGGTCGCCGGTACATTGGCTCGTAATGGCAGCGGAAATAACCTCGCCACCGGGGATCTGGACGATTTTCAGCGTGCACCTCAATCCGGGTTGTGCAGTGGGCGGGCGCAACCAGTTCTGCGTCACTACCGTTTGTATGGCTATCTGGTACCTTTCTTTGAACGAGGCCACCTGACCGGCGCGGAATTCGCGCTGCTCAGCCTCGACCTGCTGCTGGCGTTGCGCTGCCTCCAAGCGGCGGCGCTGTTCTACCGCCTCGGTCTGCCGGCGAGCTTCAATCTGCCTGAGCCGCTCTTCCTCCCGTTTGCGCTGTTCATCCGCGGCTTCCCTCTGCCTGCGGATATCCTCCAGTGCCTGTTGCTGTTTCAGGCGTTCATCCTCCCGCATTCGTTCCCGCTCCATGCGCAATCTTTGCAAGCGATCCTGTGCATCGCGTTTGCGCTGCGCCTCGAGTTCCAGCTCGCGCCGCTGTTTCGCTTCCAGATCCTTCTGGGCCTTGTGCTCGGCCTCCCGCTTCTTCTGCTGCTCCAGACGCTCAGCTCTTTGCCGGCGCAGATCTTCGGTTTCCGCTGCCCGTTTTGCCGCCTCGCGTTGCTTGCGGATTTCACTGGTATCCACAATTACGGCCTCAATGGTCAGGCCCAGGTTCTGTGGTTTACGGAACGGCTCCCATTTCATCGTGCTCAACACTACCAGCGCCGCCATCAGGACATGGATACCGATGGCCAGGCCGAAGGCCCGAAATATGGCGCCAATTTCGTGCCGGGAAAACATTTATTCTGTGGAATCCTGCTCCCCTCCCAGACTTGCATCCAGGGGATCGCTCATCAGCCCTATCTTGGTCACCCCGGCTTTTTGCAACAGGACCATGACGTTATATACCCGCCCGTAGTTGACCCGCTCATCACCGCCCACCAGCACCTGTATCTTCGGGTTACGCCGGACGATGGCCGACACCGTCGTCACCAGGGTTTGTGGATCGATCAAGCCGCTGGCCGTGCCGTCGAGATCCCCACCGGCGTTCAGGTAGAGATCACCGTTTCGCAACACCGTCACCACCAAGGGCTCGCCACTTTGCTGGGTGTCCATGGGTTCGGCATCCGCCTTGGGCAGTTCCACTTCAACGCCGAGATTGAGCAAGGGCGCGGTGATCATGAAAATAACCAACAGAACCAGCATCACGTCGATATACGGTACGACGTTAATTTCTGCCATCGGACGGCGGCGTCCCCTGGATTCCATGAGACCCTACTCCTCGCTGAGTTTATGCGCCTGGCGTTGCAGGATGCTGGAAAACTCTTCCTTGAAGTTGTCGTAGCGTACTTCCAGGCGATTGACCTGGTTCAAGAAGCGGTTGTAACCAATCACCGCCGGGATGGCTGCAAACAGGCCCATGGCGGTGGCAATCAGTGCTTCGGAAATTCCCGGAGCAACCATCGCGATGGTTGCCTGGTTGACGCTGGCCAACTGGTGAAAAGAAGTCATAATGCCCCACACCGTACCGAATAAGCCGATGTATGGGCTGGTGGAACCGACCGTGGCCAGGAAATTCAGGTGGTGCTCCAGCTCCTCTGTCTCGCGTGTCAGCGCGATGCGCATGGAGCGCTGGGCGCCTTCAACCATCGCATCGGGTGGCATTCTTCCCTGCTGGCGCATGCGCAGGAACTCGGCGAAACCAGAATCGAAAATACGTTCCATGCCGCTGGTGAGCCGGTGAGCGCCGGTAATACTTTCGTGCAACTGGGTCAGGTCCGTGCCGGACCAGAAACGCTCCTCAAATACCAATGCTTCCTTTTCCGCTTTTGCCAATATCTGGCGTTTACGGAAAATGATCACCCACGAAGCAACGGAGGCAAGCAACAGGATCGCCATCACCCCTTGCACCAGCCAACTGGCTTCCAGGACCAGTTTCCAGATTTGTAGTTCATTCTGCATATTCTAAAGAACCTCCATGCTCCAACTCCGCCTTGATCCATGCCGGCATCCGCGCTGGTTTGAGACTGTCTGTAGGCAGTATAGTTTCTATTTTTCCGGGTCGAACAGGTCACTGCGCGGGCCGGAGGGGTGCTCGAGACCGAAATGCTGGTAAGCTTTCGCCGTGGCCATGCGGCCTCTGGCTGTCCGGGCTATGTAGCCTTGCTGGATCAGGTAGGGTTCAAGCACCTCTTCGACAGTTCCACGCTCTTCGGACAGGGCAGCCGCGATGCTCTCTACGCCAACCGGCCCGCCATCGAAATAGTCAATAATGATTCTCAGCAAGCGCCGGTCCATGACATCGAAGCCCTGTTGATCAACCCGCAGTAATTTCATCGCTTCCACCGCGATTGGCTGGCTGATAAAACCATCGCTTTTCACTTCGGTATAGTCCCGCACCCGCCGCAGCAAGCGGTTGACGACCCTCGGTGTGCCGCGTGAGCGGCGCGCGATTTCCACCGCACCTTCATTATCGATACCAATCTGCATAATTCCTGCAGAACGTATGGCGATTTGGGACAATTCCTCCGGGCTGTAAAACTCGAGACGCTCGACGATGCCGAAACGGTCGCGCAACGGCGAGGTCAGAAGCCCGGCCCGGGTGGTGGCGCCTACCAGGGTAAAATGCGGCAGATCCAGCTTGATGGAACGCGCAGCCGGACCTGCGCCGATCATGATATCGATCTGGAAATCTTCCAGCGCTGGGTACAGCACTTCCTCGACCACCGGCGAAAGCCGGTGAATTTCGTCAACGAACAGCACATCGCCGGGTTGCAGGTTGGTCAGCAGAGCGACCAGGTCTCCTGGACGTTCCAGCACGGGACCGGAGGTCTGGCGCAAGTTCACCCCCATCTCGT
>SMWK01000312.1 GCA_004356895.1 Gammaproteobacteria bacterium | reverse complement strand
GTGATACCTCGCTCAAACAGGTTCCGGCCCCAGTACCCTTCATCCTGGTGCCAGTATGTTTCGGCACCCTCATGAGGCGGTTTCGCGAGATACTGGTCGTACCAGAATTCAACGGGTTTTCCGAGAAGATCCGCGGCAAAGCCGATCATCCACTGACGAAACCGCATATCGTTGATTTCCGGCCAGATGTGCGATGGGCTGCCTTGCACAATCCGGAACTTGCGCTCCTCGCGCGACGTGCCTTTTTCCCACGCCCAATCGAATGCGAGTTTATGCCGTTTTTCAACGATCACGTCGCAATGTTCGCGCACCTCAGTCACATCGTTAGAAGCGACCGCGTCTTCTACAACTAAATAGCCGTTATCTCGAAAAAACCGAAGCTGTTCGTCACTGCATGTTGGATAAAACATGAACTTTAAAGACGCTCGCCTACCCTTGCGCCAAGCATCCGCGCGAGAAACTCCGAGGACGTCGCACGGCCCGCAGGCTGATAGCTGTATAACAGTGTCCGCCGGTCGCACTCGGTCGTATTCGGCAGCGAACGATGCACCAACCTGGGCCCAAAAAATACAACGCTCCCAGCACAAACTTCCAGTGCAACCAACTGTTCGGTGTCGAAATGATCAGGGTCCATTTCGAAGCTGCCAAATCCTTCTATTTCACGACCTTTCGCAAGCGCAGTTAGATGACTGCCAGGGACAACTTCCAGACACCCATTGATACGAGTGGCGTCATCGAGGAACAACACAGCGGTGGCAATCTCATCCGCGTTTTCTGAGTTTTCGACCCAATAAGGCCGATCCTGATGTAAGAAGATCGCGCCACCAACGTGGGCACGTTTGACGTTTAACTTCTCGGTAAAAAGCGAAGGGTCAGGCGTGTCCAGAATATCTCGCATTGGATCCACGAATCGCGGATCTTTCCCCCACGCATCGAGAGCGGAGTCAAAATGTGCAAACGGTTCGAGGCCCTGCAACTGGTCCGGATATTCCGGCTCCCATTTTATCACCGTCACGAGATCGGGATTGATTTCGAACAGATATTTACCCATCTGAATTTTACGTGTCGGAGGGCCGCTCGCCGCACGTGCAAGCACGGCTTCACAGCTTTTTGCAATGGATGCAACTTCCTTTGCAGAGAAAACAGCTTCGCGCAACACGTAACCCTGATCGGCTAGGTGCGTACGCTCGAGACTGTCCAGGCTATACCTGCTCATTGAGTTACCCTCGAGAACCACTCAGCTATCGATGCCACCCATACAGAGATATTTGATCTCCAGGTATTCATCCATACCGTACTTGGAGCCTTCGCGGCCCCCACCGGATTCCTTCATGCCCCCGAAAGGCGCCATCTCATTGGAGATGATGCCTTCATTGATACCGACGATGCCGTAATCGATACCCTCGGCTACCCGCCATATGCGACCGATATCGCGTGTGTAAAAATAGGCAGCCAGACCGAACTCGGTATCGTTGGCAAGCTGAATCGCTTCCGCTTCGGTTTCGAACGCCATGAGCGGCGCAACCGGTCCAAAAATCTCTTCGCGGAAGACACGCATCGATGGGGTAACATCTGTGAGCACGGTTGGCTCCACAAAACACTCTCCGTTGGCCGCACGTTTGCCACCTGCAATTAGTTTCGCCCCGCTACTCACAGCGTCGTCTATCATACTGAGCACAGAGTTTGCCGCGTTCAGGTCGATGAGCGGTCCGATGGTCGTTCCCTCGTCCGCGCCGTCTCCCACCGTGAGCTGCGCAACCGCCTCTGCGAGTTTCGCCACAAACGCATCATATATTCCCGACTGCACCAGAATTCGATTCGAACAAACGCAGGTTTGCCCTGCATTCCGGTACTTCGATACCATAGCGCCACGCACCGCCGCATCCAGATCCGCATCGTCGAAGACGATGAACGGCGCATTGCCTCCAAGCTCCATGGACGTACGTTTTACTGTTCCAGCACACGCCTGGATGAGTTGTTTGCCAACTTCTGTCGAACCAGTAAAGGTGAGTTTGCGAACAATTGGATTGCTCGTCATCTCGGCGCCAATCTCACTGGTTTTGCCCATCACGATATTGATGACGCCAGGTGGAATATCGGCTCGCTCGGCAAGCACCGCAATAGCGAGCGCGGAGAGCGGCGTTGAGTTAGCAGGTTTGCAAACGACTGTGCAGCCGGTCGCCAGGGCAGGGGCAATCTTGCGGGTGAGCATCGCGTTGGGAAAGTTCCATGGCGTAATACAGGCAACAACTCCAACAGGTTGTTTAATACACACGATTCGTCTATCTGCGGATGGGCCTGGAATTGTGTCTCCGTATATCCGTTTGGCCTCCTCGCCAAACCATTCGACAAAGCTCGCGCCATAAGCAATCTCCCCGCGCGACTCCGCCAGAGGTTTACCCTGTTCTGCCGTCATGATGACTGCCAAATCATCCTGATGGAGCATCATCAGATCAAACCATCGGCGCAGGAATTGTGCCCTATCTTTTGCGGTGCGTGCGCGCCACTCCTCTTGCGCTCGAGCTGCTGCGGTTATGGCGCGTTGGGTTTCTACTGTTCCACATCTGGCTACTTGCGCAATCGAATTTCCATTCGCGGGATTGATGATCGGCGTAGTCTCGCCGTCATCGGCATCAATCCACTCCCCATTTACATAAGCCTGGGTTCTTAAGAGATCAGCGTCGGCTAGTTGCATGGTCCTTACCTGTGGATTTTATTAACCCATTGTACTCTCGGTTAAATCACAAGCGTTACAAAGTCCAAGCCAGGTAAAGTGGACGTAGATGTAATCTAGTGTCCTTCAGTTCTTAGACTTCGACGCTTCCCATAATCTTGTTACCACTTTTACGCCGATGGGGATTAACCTCAACAGATTGACTTGTTGGTACCTACGGTCGATACGAAGTATCTGCTCTGCGATATCCCTGCGTTCCTGGGCGACAAACGCGGCTTCGAGCCCCTCTGCCGGGTTCATGCTTGCCAATTCCTCCTGCCTTCGCATCAGGCCTTCAACCATGGCCATGTCATCGTTAAAACTAGGGCCTCTTGCGGAAAGAGGTCTAAACGCATTGCTGAAGGTTCCTACGAACGCAGTTGCAGGCCCATGCCCGGTGACGTCGCTGTCATCGGGCTCACAAATTCGCACTTCGGATGCGCGTTCGGGCAAGGTGCAGCCGAGTGTCAAAGACGCGTCAAACGCATCGTTTCTCTCCTGCGTTACCGCGGCCGTAATCATTGAGGATACCGATTTATTGAGCCTAGGCTCTTTCACTTCCACCGGCTTGATAATCGGGGGTACAACTGGTTCCTGTTCCTTATTGACGGGTGCTGGTTGTTCTATGTCCGCAATCTCCGGTGTTGGCGGAGGTTGGGAGAGCTGAGGGAGTGATTCTGCCACCGGTTCCATTTGTTTTGCTTTGGGGGCAGTTGAGCTCAAAGAGACGAGGAAGGTCTCATCGACCTTCGTCATCTCAGGGGTGATCGAATATTCCTGCTGGATCACAACAAACAAAATAACACCATGAATAACCACACTGGTCGTCAAAGCTATTCTGAATGCTGTGATTCTTGGCATCAGGGTTGTAGCGAGTTGTTGATTAGTCGGGCAACGCAAATGCGATAATGTGATCGCTAGCGGGCGTGCCAAGCGCCCAATGGCCTCCCGCTGCGATCACCACGAATTGCCGCTGGTCCGGGCCAGTGCGATAGGTCATGGGGGTAGCTTGGCCGCCTGTCGGCAGCCTGCCTTTCCAAAGCTCTTCGCCCGTCTCACTGTCGAATGCACGCAAAAAGAAGTCGGTTGTTGCTGCGATAAAGGTTAGTCCCGATGCGGTCGTAATTGGGCCGCCCATGTTAGGCACCCCGTCGATGAACCAGAAAGGAAAGGGTGCAAGATCCCGCGTGGTTCCGAGCGGTCGTTGCCAAGCCACTTCGCCGGACGTTAGATCGATAGCCGCCAAGGTCCCCCATGGTGGTGGCGTGCAGGGCACTTCCAGCGGGGAGAAGAACCCCATCCAACGAACGTCGCAATAGGGTGTGCCTTCGCTGGCTTCCACCATGGCATATTTCGATCCCAACGGATCTTCTAAGCGTTTAGCTTCCGCGGCCTCGCATTCGCTGCGCGGGACCAGTTGAATGATGCTGGCCATGTGCAACGTGTTCACCAATAGTAAGCCCCGCTCGGGGTCAACCGCGGGGCCACCCCAGTTCTGGCCGCCAACTGCACTCGGGTAATGAATTGACCCTTGCAGCGTTGGCGGCGTAAACAGGCCTTCGCTACGGATGTTTTGCATCATGTCTTCGCACGCGCCCTTATCCCACGGTGTGAAACCCCAGACATCGTCTGCCGTAAAATCGGTGTCCACCAGTCCGCGTGGTTTTACGGGAAAGGGCTGGGTTGGGACGGTAAAATCACCGGCGACGGCACCTTGTGGTACCGGGCGTTCCTCGACGCCGAAAACCGGTTCACCATTCGTCCGGTCGAGGATGAATATGTGGCCCATCTTGGTCGTTTGCGCCAAAGCCTTCACCGACTGTCCGGCAATCTCGATGTCGAAGAGGGTAGGTTGTGACGGTAGATCGTAGTCCCAGATGTCGTGGTGGACCGTCTGGAAATGCCAGCGAACGGCACCGGTGGTTGCGTCCAATGCAACGATGGAGCTGGAGTAATAGTCGAGACCGTCACGATGTCCGCCGTAATAGTCTGGTGAGGTGTTACCGGTCGGCACGTAAACGAGCCCCAGATCCTCATCTGTAGAGATGTAGGACCACACGTTGCTGGTGCCGCGTTGGTAGCGCTGCTCGTCGCCATCGAGGATCGGTACTTGGTTCGGCGGGATGGGATCCCAGTACCAGACGAGTTCGCCGTTGTTCAGGTCATAGGCGCGCACGACGCCACCCGGAACCGTCGTTTTCAGGTTGTCCGAAATGGCACCGCCGATGACGATCAGATCACCGATGATTCCGCCGGGAGTCGTGAGCCGGTATTCCCCCACGGGGTGTTCACCGAGCCCGGTCCGAGCGTCCACGGTGCCCGAGTTACCAAAATCCAGGCAAGGTTTGCCGGTTTGTGCATCCAAGGCGATCAATCGGGCATCGATGGTGCCCGTAATGATGCGGTGATGGCAGATCTCGCCTTCGCCCACCTGCGAACTGGTCCACGTGGCTACGCCGCGACAGGGTCCCGCGAAGTCGCCGATTTCTACTCGAGGATCGTACATCCACAGCTCTTCTCCCGTGTTTGGGTCCAGTGCGAAGACGCGGTTGTAGGGGGTGCAATAAAAAAGTGTGTCGTTGAACAGTACCGGTGTGACCTGCAGAGAAGTCTGGAAGGGTTCGCCCTCGGTCACGCCGTCGATTGTGTTACCCCCCGCGCGGAAATCACCGGACCTGTGTTGCCAGGCAATTTCGAGTTGGCTGACGTTGGTCTTGTCGATCTGCGTCAGCACCGAGTAGTGACCGCCGCCGCGGGCAGCCCCGGCTTGAGGCCATTGGGCAACGGGGCCCGAGTAGTCGATGTCGACGGGAGGCGTGCAGCCTATCAGAAGTAAGGCGGCCGCCGCCCACAGTCGGTCAAGTTTGCCAATTCCCATGTTCGTCCCCGTTTAGGAAGCATGAGCCCCTTACGTGATTTTAATGGTCATCCGTGGCCCAAAAGTTTTCCCACGGCCTCGGCCATGAGCAGGTATTGGTCAGGTGCGCGTCTCATAGTGAATTAGCCATCTTTTCGAGATCATCTGCAACCATGCCCATGCCTATTGGATTTGTAGGGTGCTCATAGTGAAGCGAAGGGCTTTCTGTGACCGAATAGTCGGGTAGGTTTGCCAAAAGCTGATCCCGCATGACTAGAGCGACTACCTTGAATCTACGGTCGTACTCTAGAATTGTTTCCGACGATTGACGAGTTAGCTGTTCCGTAAAATTAGCCCACCGCTTCTTCTTTTCTTCCTCGTTGACTGAATTCCTTTCGCGCCATTCCTGAGAATGGATTCGGTCTGATTCACTCCTGGCGTGTCCGAGGAAATCACGGATTTCAGAAACCAGCTCAAGTGCTTTTTCTTTTAGTTCGTGAGGCGAGGTATTCTCGATCGCTGCCGCGCTACGCTCGAATTCTTCGATTCTGTTCTTATAGGAGTTACGCTGCTCTTCCGTCCACGAAATTCTTTCGTGAAGGGTCTCAATGGTGGCTTCCTTTTGATCCAGCAAAAACTTTCGGAGAAAAATATATGCAGCGCCCGTGAGAATTAACCAACCAACAAAAAAGGTAAGCGGTGCAGCAGAAAGGACTTTCCACTCTGCTACGAGAAAATCCGTAAATTCTGCCATCGAGACGAGCACCTAACCTGAATTCGACAACTTATACGAGATAGGCTGATGGTAATCAATCTCCGGGTTGAGGCCTCTCAAGCCGGATGACAGCGGCAATGCGCAGGCGCATGATGCAAAAGTTGAGCGAAAAATCGCAACAAGTCGAAAGGAGACTTGCGATGAAAAAATCAAATCCTGTTTGCAGCAACGGCCACGGGGCTGCTCCTTTCCTGTTTCAGCCACGCGGACATTCCGCGCACCAGCGATGGCAAACCCGACCTGACGGGCACCTACGACATTGCCACCATCACTCCGTTGCAGCGGCCAGAGGCACTGGGGGAAAAACTGACACTGACCGAGGCGGAGGGGTTGCAGGCTGCTGCTCAAGTGGCGGCTTCTAAAGCGGCTGCTGATGCAGCCAGCGACCCGAACCGGGAAGCTCCGCCAGCAGGCGGGGATGGCTCAGCCGGCCCTGCAGGTAACGTCGGCGGCTACAACTCATTCTGGATCGACTTCGGCGACACGGCGATCAAGATCAATGGCGAGTATCGAACGTCGATCATCACGGATCCGCCGAACGGTCGGCAGCCTGAAATGACACCCCTCGCCGGTATGAAGATGGCGAAGTTCTTCGGCCAGGTGCTGCATGAGAACAAGGGCGATGCCTGGTGGGTCGATCAAGCAGGACCGGGGCCCTACGATGACCCCGAGCTTATGACCTTGAGCGATCGCTGCCTCATTGGATTCGGCTCCACCGGTGGCCCGCCGATGTTGCCTACGTTCTACAACAACTTAAAAAGGATCGTGCAGACACCCGATCACGTATTGATCCTGATCGAAATGGTGCACGATGCGCGCATCATCCGATTGAACAGCACGCATCCAGATGAGTCGGTGCGTAAATGGCTGGGAGATTCTATCGGCTGGTGGGAAGGCGATACGCTGGTAGTGGATACCACCAACTTCCCCGACCAGCCCTCACTGTACGGCGCGAGCCGGGACCTGCACGTCGTTGAACGCTTTCAGCGCCTCGACGAAGAGACCCTGCTCTACAGTTTTACCGTTGATGATCCGAGTTCCTGGAAGGCCCCGTGGAGCGGCGAGTATCCCTGGCCGGCAGCGGATACCCGCGTCTATGAATATGCCTGCCATGAAGGCAACTACGCGATGGAAGGTATCCTGAAAGGCGCACGCCTGCTGGAAAGGGAATTGGCCGAGGGCATAGCCGGCGGAAACTGATCGCCTGGCAGGCTCATAACAAGCGGGCGATTATGCTTCGGTTTGTTATTCTTTGGCAGATGAAGGCACCCAGTCCAAGTTCCAGCTACACGCTCCTTTTAATCCTGGCAACTTCGCTGCTTGTCGCCTGCGGCGAAACTGTCGATCCCGAGGCAAGCGCTGCGACGCGTCCAACGATCGCAAGCTACATTGGATCAGCCGCGTGTTGGTCCTGTCATATAGAGGAAGCTGGCAAATGGCAGGACTCCCACCACGACCAGGCAATGCGCGAAGCGACTTCGACCAACGTGGTTGGTGATTTTTCGAATACCACGGTTACAACGGTAAACGGTTCTGCACTCTTCGCAGAAGATGAAGGTGTCGCGGGTGGCCTGACGATCGCGACCTCCCTCGGCGACGATCACGAAACGAAATTTCCGGTCAAATACACGTTTGGGATTCATCCGCTGCAACAGTACCTGCTCGATACCGGCGATGGTAAGTTACAAGCTTTTACCGTCGCCTGGGATGCCCGCCACGAAGACCAGGGTGGGCAACGCTGGTTCGATCTTCGGCCCGGAGAAGCGATTACTTCCACTGATACGTTACATTGGAGTGGTCGCGCGTATAACTGGAACAGCATGTGCGCCGACTGTCATTCGACGGCAGTGAAAAAAAACTACGCCGTGGCTACCGATAGCTTCGCGACAACCTTCGCCGAAGTGAATGTTGGCTGCGAAGCGTGCCACGGGCCGGGTTCGGTGCAT
>SMWK01000311.1 GCA_004356895.1 Gammaproteobacteria bacterium | reverse complement strand
GTGTCGGTCCGCCACCCTGACGAGCGCGCTGTGCCGCCCACTCGGTCACCGCATAAACCGCGAGAAAGTCGTTGCCGTCGACCCGAATACCGGGAATACCATGACCTAAGCCGCGCACGGCAAACGGACACCGCTCGCCACCGGCAAACCCCTGAAACGTCGAAATAGCCCACTGGTTGTTTACCACATTGAGCACCACGGGTGCCTGATACACCGCGGCGAAGGTGAGTGCGTGATGAAAATCTGCTTCTGCGCTGCTGCCTTCTCCGATCCAGGCGGCGGCTATGTTGTCCTCGCCCTTGATCGCTGCGGCCATGGCCCAGCCAACGGCCTGAGGAAACTGCGTGGTGAGATTACCGGACACCGAGAAGATGTTGCCACGTGCCCAGTGGTACATCACCGGCATTTGTCGTCCTTTACACATGTCATTTGTGTTGGACAGACACTGGCACATCAGGTCAGCCAGATTTCGTCCGCGGGCGATCTGTAAACCCTGCGTGCGATAGGAGGGAAACAGCATATCGCTTGGCTTCAATGCCATAGCGGATGCGATAGACACAGCTTCTTCGCCCGTGCACTTCATGTAAAACGAGATCTTGCCCTGTCGCTGCATACCCATCATGCGGTCGTCGAACACCCGAGTGAGCAGCATGTGACGAAGACCTACCTGTAGATCTTGTGCATCCAACTGGGGGTGCCAGGGTCCCTTGGCGATGTGTTCATCGTCGATCACCCGCACAAGCTCAACCGCCAGATTTTCTATATCTCTGGCCCGGGCGGTTACTTCCGGGCGAGAAACCGCACCAGCTGCGGAAAGCTCTACATAGCTGAAATCCGGTTTGTCGCCAGGGCGAGCCGGCGGCTGTGGGATGTGCAGGCGCGGTGTGCGGGCCATACGAGCTCCTTGCTCACATATGGTGTTGAGTGTGCTGCAAACCTCGGTCTTGTACCACATCCGCCGAAGACTCTTAGAATGAAGACGAGCGATGTGGAACGTATCGAAAACATGAAGTGAGCAAAACGTGAGTTACTTGCTAGTAATGAGGCGGAGGTTCGTCCTCCGGTTCGATCTCGATGCCCGTGGCTCGAGCACGCGTGTTCTCAAGGAGTAGCCGGAAAGAGGTTTCCAGATCGTGAATGCGCGCGTCCTGCTCGATCACGACGTCATTGAGCTTCTGGATCGTATCTTCCTGAAAAGCGACTTTCGATTCCAACTCTTCGAGTCTCGCGTCGTCCTTTGCCACAACAACCCTCCCAGCAGCGCTTCTACAACGAAGATTTTTAGCGCCAGGTTTGGCACCCTTTGGCAGGTTACATGATAGCGGCAGTCTTCTGGTACGCTAACTTACTCATGATCAGAGGGAGCGCTGAGATGATCGACCTACATTACTGGCCAACGCCGAATGGCAAGAAGGTTACGATCCTGCTCGAAGAATGCGAGATGCCGTACCAGATTGTCGCCTGCAACATCGGGCGTGGCGATCAGTTTGAACCGAGCTTTCTGGATATCAGCCCGAATAATCGCATGCCTGCTTTATTGGACGATGAACCCATGGGAGGAGGTCGGCCGCTGAGCGTCTTCGAATCGGGTGCGATGATGATGTATATCGCTGAGAAGGCCGGCCAGTATTATCCCCAGGATGTACGTGGCCGCTACGAGGTAAATCAGTGGGTGATCTGGCAGATGGCGAACCAGGGTCCCAAGACAGGGGAATGCGGACACTTTCGGCGCCTCGGGGAGGAGCAAGGCGACCAGAGTTATGCAATACGCCGCTTCACCGACGAGGTGAACCGTATGTATGGGGTTTTGAATAACCGGCTATATGATCGACCTTATCTCGCCGGTGACGAATACTCCATTGCTGACATGATCTGTTATCCATGGACGGTTGGGTGGGAAGGTCAAGGTCAAGACATTGAGGAGTTCAAACACTTCAAGCGGTGGTTTGAAGAACTCGCGCAGCGCCCTGCAGTTCAGCGTGGTATGGCGGCGGGTCTCGATCTGGCTGAAGACTACTCCAAGTTGTCCACCGCAGAGATCGAGCGGCGCCGAGGTCTACTGTACAACCAGCGTGCACGCCCTGCGCCGGGATAACGCGAGACTTAAATCCACATATAAGTTAGCAAGCTACAACACTTTACTCTTTGGCGGATACGCGCCACCGGCAAATTCGCGATTCCGAGCGGTCTTTGTCCCACTACGGATTGCTGCACCCTTCGTTAGTCTTGCAGTTTGTTCCGTCGAGAAGTGTTGCCATGCCCTTGTGGATTGTCTTGTTGCTGCTTTCCGTTGCGCCGCCAGCGTTTGGTCGCTGTAGTTGTCTTTGTGTCGAGGGGTCTTTGCGAACCTTATGTACCAACATCGTTGAAGCCCAGCTGAACCCGGCGCTATGTGGTCCAACCGCGTCGATTTATTGCCCGGCGTTATCTGCTGACGAAGTCGGTGAGCGTGAGATCTACGATTCGCCGTTTGCCGAAGGGGTGGGCTGCCGCGAGGTGCGGGTGTGGGATCCGGCGAGCGAAGGATATACGGCGGTTAAGGTTTGCGACGTGCTCCCGGGAGATGATAGCCGCGATAGGTTGTAACAGACGCGCTCCATCCTGATTACGCGGTATAGTGCCTGCGGGAAGGAGGGGCACTATGAGTCAACGCGCTGGACCGCTGAGCGACATCACCGTACTCGATTGCACAATGGCATTGGCTGGTCCCTTTGGTTCGGCCATCCTGGGAGACCTGGGTGCGGACATCATCAAGATCGAGCCGCCAGCGGGGGATATGAGCCGTGGCATTCCACCGCATCCGCAAGACTTCGCCACACCGGCGTCAGAGAAACAGGCCGGCTGTGATTTCGGCGGATATTTCGCCAGCATCAACCGCAACAAACGCAGCATTATCCTCGACCTCAAGCTCGCTGCGGATCGCGAAGTGTTCTTCAAGATGTGCGAGCAGGCAGATGTCGTGATGGAAAACACCCGGGCGGGCGTGATGGACCGGCTTGGTTGTGGCTACGAGGTTGTGGCAAAGCGTAATCCGGCGATCGTCTATGGCGCAATTCGCGGATTCGGCGATCCCCGAACGGGTGAAAGCCCCTATGTAGACTGGCCGGCTTTCGACATCGTAGCGCAGTGTATGGGTGGCCTTGCGCACATCAATGGGCCGGACACGGGCGTAGGATTTCCAGCGGGGGCGAGCGTCGGAGACACCTATCCCGGCACGCTGCTGGCCCTCGGCGTCGTCTCCGCCGTGCACGAGGCGCGTCGTTCCGGTAAAGGTCAGTTTGTGGATGTTGCCATGTACGATGCGATCGCATTTCTCTGCGAATCGCTGTTCTCTAACTACAGCTACGCTGGTCGTGTGCTGGGCCCGAGAGGATCGGGACACCCGAATCTCTGTCCGTTCGACATTTACCCGGCAGCCGATGGTGGCGTCGCTATTGCCGCACCCGGTCCAAAACACTGGGAGGCATTGTGCCTGGCAATGGAACGGCGCGATTTGCTGGATGATGAACGAACCGCGAGCCTCAAAGTAAGGGTGGAAAATCGAGAATTTGTCAACGCAGCCATCACCGCCTGGACGGCTTCGAAGCCGAAGTCAGCGATCGTCGGCGCTTTAGGTGGCATAGTTCCTTGCGGACCGGTGAACACCGCCGCAGATCTTTTCGCCGATCCTCACCTTCA
Organism: Gammaproteobacteria bacterium; assembly: GCA_004356895.1. Classification (GTDB taxonomy): domain Bacteria; phylum Pseudomonadota; class Gammaproteobacteria; order Pseudomonadales; family Azotimanducaceae; genus SMWK01. The sequence continues at coordinate 3,986 of SMWK01000311.1, read as the reverse complement.
GGTGCGGGGCATGATCAAAGAGGTTGAGGTACCTGGCGATAATCCATCCGTCAAGCTGGCCGGTTCTCCCATCAAGTTCACCCGAACCACGACAGATATCTATCGGCGTGCTCCGCTGCTCGACGAACATCGGGCAGAGATTCTGGCCCAGTTTGGTATCGATGAATAATTTCTCGTCAGTCATGACTACATCAACATTTAAGCAACACGCGGCGCCAGGAGGAACGTTATGAAGTTTGGACTCATCCCGGTGAACATCGGTGTGCAATCGCCTGAACAGATAGTTGAACTCGCACAACTTGCCGAGTCACTGCGCTTCGAGTCGGTGTGGACCTTCGAGCACGTCATCGTGCCCCTCGACTACGCATCGAAGTATCCTTATAACCCGACCGGTAAAATGGGTGCAGCGCCAGAAACGAATTTTGTAGATCCGCTTATCGCTCTGTCGGTTGTTGCTCAAGCGACCAGCACGATCCGCCTGGGCACCGGCGTGAACATCCTCTCTCAGGTTAACCCTCTGTATATGGCCAAGCAGGCGGCGAGCCTCGATTTCATATCGGGTGGCCGTTTCATGCTGGGTGTGGGGATCGGTTGGTTGAAGGAGGAGTTTGATGCGCTCGGGGTGGCGTTCGAACGGCGTGGTGCACGCTTCGACGATTACCTGGTTGCGATGAAGAAGATCTGGTCCGGCGAGGTGGTCGAACACGACAGCGATTTTCTCACCTGGCACGGTTTCAAGAGTTATCCCGTTCCCGTCCAGAAACCGCACTTGCCGGTGATCATTGGCGGCAGCAAGGGCAAGATATTCGAGCGCATCGCCAAACATGGCGATGGCTGGTTTGCGCCAACCGGTGGTGACGAGCTCAAAACGTCTCTGGATACGTTGCGCACTACCTGTGCGGCCGTGGGGCGGGACTTTACCGAGATCGAGATCACCACGATGTGGCCGGGTCAGGGTGGCAATGAAGCCGTGCAAGCGCTGGCTGATATGGGGGTGGGGCGCCTCGTGGTACCCACCATGGCACTGGGTGCTGATCCTGTGGAAGGTATTCAGAAGCTCGCCGCAGAAGTGATCGGCTGATCGCTGCGCGGGAATTTCGACCAGTTACCCGATTGGGAGGAGCGAATCGTGGTGCGATCGCAAGTTCTGTCCGCTGATCCCCAGGAACCTTGATGAGACGCGATCTCGACAGACCCCCAGAACTTAGCGTTGTCATACCTGTGCACAACGATGAGCGGGCATTGATGCGGATACTGGAACAATTGGACGGACGGGAATTCGAAATCATAGTGGTTGATGGCCAGAGCACGGATGCGAGCCTCGCTGTTGCGCGTCAATACGGAGCGATTACATTGAGATGCGCGCCTGGGCGCGGGCACCAGTTGAATCTGGGATTCGCCCAGGCTACCGGCGCATGGATCTGGTTGCTGCATGCAGACAGCGAGGTATGCGATGCCATGCTCGACTTCCTGGAAACATTGCCATGCCAACCGGGTTGGGGACGGTTTGACGTCCGCTTGGAGGGAAGTTCGCCATTACTTCGCGCGGTGGGTTTTCTGATGAACATGCGTTCACGGGTAACTGGAATCTGTACTGGTGATCAAGGTATTTACGTGCATCGTGAGCTCATCGACGAAATTGGTGGAATTCCACAGCAACCGCTGATGGAAGACATCGAACTTTCCAAAAGGCTGAAGCGACATTCGCCACCGGACTGCCCGCGGCTACAATTGATCACGTCTGCGAGGCGTTGGGAGAGTCGTGGTGTTCTGCCAACGGTGTTGACCATGTGGGGGTACCGGTTGGCTTACTGGTTCGGTGCCGACCCGGAACGCCTGGCCAGGCGTTACTATTCCTGAACCTTTCCAATAATGGTGGGCGATTTGGCCGACCGGCTTCCAAGACTGTGTATTTTTGCTCGCGCACCGGTGCTCGGCCAGGTGAAAACCCGACTTGCCGAGACTATGGGCACTCAGGGCGCTCTCCAGGCACATGAACGGCTTGTAGCGGATACGCTCGATCGATTGGCTGACATACCCGGCATCCAGTGCGAGTTGTGGGTAGCAGGAGATACGGACCACCCCGTTATTGGACAGTGGCGGACTAGGCGATCACTGACATTACGCAAACAGGTGGGTGATGATCTTGGTGAACGAATGGCGCACGCCATCTCTGCATGCCTCGAAGCGGGATGTTCAGGTCTCATCGTGGGCAGCGACTGTCCCACGATTACAGCCGCATATATTCGCCAGGCGGTAGCGGTACTCGACACCCACGACCTGGTGTTGGGGCCGGCTGAAGATGGCGGATATGGTTTGATTGGCTTGCGACACCCCGCACCGGAACTTTTTACCGGCATGCTCTGGAGTACTGCGGAAGTTTTCGCGCAAACCGTTGCACGTGCGAACTGTCTCGGCTTGTCCTGGTCCGTGCTCGAGACACTGTGGGATGTCGACGATGAGCGGGGTTGGCAGCGTTTTTTAGCGTTGCGAGGCTGCTGATCAGCCCGTCTATTTAGTGCGGGTCAACAATCGCACTTACGACGATGTCTGGAATCCGGTCTAGACTGAAATTAGTTCTGCAAAATAGCTGCAACTCAACTAAAAACGGCAGGGAAGCCGGGTAATGGTTGGAATTTGGACACTAGGTCGAAGTTCTGGTTGCGTCTGGTGCGCTACGCTCGAGGGTAACAGGAGGTGCTCGCATGAGCCCGGATCTAGATCAATTTCACGGCGTGTTCTTCGAAGAAGCCGAAGAACTCGTTGAGACGATGGAGCGAGAGCTCCTCGAGATGATCTTTGATGCGGATGACCCGGAGAGAGTTAACGACGTTTTTCGTGCCGCGCATTCGATCAAGGGTGGTGCGGCGACCTTCGGATTTGCTGCCATTGCAGACGTGACCCACGTGATGGAAACGCTTCTCGATGGCGTGCGCGGTGGTTCCAGGGAAGTCGGCCGTGACCTGATCGATGTACTGCTGCGCGGTGTCGATTGCGTCAGCGACATGCTCAAGCGCAGTAAAAAAGGCCAGGAGCTGGATAGCGAACGAGCGGAAGAAATCAAAACCGCCTTGAACGAATTCCTGTCTGCTAGTGGAGGTGCGCCGGAGACCTCCGCGCAAGGATCGGAATCTACGCCGGTTCTCGAGTCCGAGTCGAACAAAGTGAGCGGCAGCGGGTTAATGAATACGTTCTATATCATGTTCAAACCCGATCCAACGTTGTTCTATACCGGCAACGATCCAATGCACATACTGCGCGCACTACGGCTGCTTGGCACACTTGAAGTCAACATCCAGACTGATGCACTGCCGCATTTTGAACACTTCGAAGCAGACAAGATCTATCTCAGCTGGAACCTCGTTCTCGAAACTGAAGCCGTGGAGGATGTGGTACGCGAGGAGTTTGCCTGGGTAGCGGACGTCTGTGATCTGGAGATCAAGCTGTTACATCCTGGTGAGCTCCCACCTCATATCGAAGAGGAGTTGGCGAGAAACACGCAAGCGCTGGGAAAAGCGCAGGAAAAAGCGCAGGAAAAAGCGCAGGAAGATACCCTCGATACGGTTGCACAACAGCCTGAAACGGCACCCAATCGGAAAAAAGAACGAAAGGTAACGGTCGAAATCTCGAGCATCCGGGTAGGCACCGAAAAAATTGACGAGCTGATAAATCTGGTTGGAGAACTGGTCATCACCCAAGGGATACTCAGCCAGATGGGTAAGGATATTTACGCATGCGATCAGGAGAAGCTTCAGGAAGGCTTCGCGCTGCTGGAACGTAACACGCGTGAGCTACAGGAGAACGTGTTGCAGATCCGCATGGTGCCCGTCAGCCAGGTATTTAATCGAATACCCAGAATGATTCACGATCTATCGAGCCGGCTTGGCAAATCCATCGAGTTGCGGCTCGTCGGTGAGCAGACCGAGATCGATAAGACAGTGATGGAAAAAGTCGGCGACCCGCTGATGCACATTGTCCGCAATGCT
>SMWK01000310.1 GCA_004356895.1 Gammaproteobacteria bacterium | reverse complement strand
CCAATTCCAAATTTCGAGAATCCAATATACATGATAACAGCAAGAGAAAGCACCATAACCGCTCCCCAGAAAATGGCCATCAGCAAATGTTGAATTAAAGGCCATTTGTTCGGGTTGTTCCAGACGTTGCGAGCCTCCGGTATTGGCACTCTACAGGTCGGACACTACACGAGTCCCGAAGACGGGCTAAGTTCGAGAGGTTGTCCGCAATGCTCGCAAGTTCCATGTTTTGGGTTTTCCATGCTATAGCGATTCAATAATTCGGTTGATATTGGCTTTAGCGGCCCAGCGATCTCGGGGTTCTTCGGGAACTCGTTCGTGGTTTTCCGTCACCGTCTCAAGACAGGATTAGGTTTGTCAGTGCTGCCAATCACATAAGTATAGTCGCTGGATGGCAGATCGGCAGCCCGTCACGAACGTCCGCTTTGGGTCGTTTGCGGTCATTAACGACAATTCTAGCTCAACGACCGCTTTCGGGGGTAAAGCGGACGTCAATCCTGCCCCGAATCAGCAATCCCGGTATTGTACACTTGGTCTGTGGTTCGCATATTTGGCTGGCGTGGGCAGTCAACGAACTGGCCGATGTGCTGCACACTTTCTTTTTGAGTGTGGTGGACGAAGACTAGCGCACGAGAGAAAACACTAGGACTAAGGAAAAGCTGAATTGTCTGAGTTTGTAGCGGATTGTCCACGATGTGGGGCGCAAACGGGCTAAGACATAGGAGACATCACCAATGAGACTATTTCTCGCAGGTTCGTTTTTGGTAGCAACCGTCGGTTTGGTGCAAGCTGCCGACTACAAAAAGGTCGGCGATGATTTCAGTAACGGATTCGAACACACAATCACGTTTCAAGACGTTGGCAGCAAGGCAACGCTTTTGGTTGGGTGCACAGATGAGAACAAAAGTTTTTGGGTTTCGATCTATATCAATGACGTAATCTTTCCGGACGATATCGGTGACGATTTCATGTATCTGAATATGACGCACAAATTCGATACAGCCGCTAGTGCTCACAAGGGTCGCTAGCGGCCGTTGGGCTGATAGGATAACGACAGGCCAGAAACGACCTAAAGCAATGGCATGGACTCCTCCTCCCCTAAACGGCATCTAGGTGCCACAGTGGTAAGCGTTACAACCAGTCAACGAAAAAGAGGAGTCAACCATGAAGCTTAGTAGAGTTGGAATTGATTTAGCAAAGAACGTTTATCAGTTACACGGTGTAGATCGGTCTGGCAAGACGGCATGGAAGCGCCGCAATTCGGGCACTCGAGCGGATCGATAGATTGTAGAATTTGACGTCCGATTTAGGTGTTTCGACAAATGCTTGCGTTCTTGTGCGCAACGCATTCATCGACGACCGACTAATAAGCACAAGATAAGGTATCCAGCGACATGCAGAGCAAAGTGCCTAAATCCCGACCGGGTCTCTACGATCCCGCCGCTACCCGCGCGAGTTGCGGGGTAGGCGTAGTCGTCGATTTAAATGGAACCAAAAGTCACCAGTTGATCGAAGACGGGTTTCGTATACTCCAGACTCTCGATCACCGAGGCGCTCGCGGAGCAGAAGAAAAAACCGGTGACGGGGCAGGCATGTTAATACAGAAGCCGCATGAGTTCTTCAAAGCCAATATTTCCAACCTGGGTCACTATGACACTTACGGCGTTGGACAAACCTTTTTCCCCCGAGACGAACGCAAACACAAGATATTGAAAGAACTCATTGATGATAGCGCCAGCAAACACGGGTTCAAGGTCATAGCTTGGCGTAATGTCCCAACCGATAATTCCGAGCTTGGTAAAACAGCATTAGAGTCCGAACCGGCGGTGAAACAATTTTTTGTCGAGCCTATCGAATCTGTCGAGCCCGATAGGCTCGACACGAAGCTCTATATTCTCCGACGGACTATCGAGAACACCGCGAGAAATCGTACGCTGGGCGACGAACACCTATTTTATATCTGTTCACTTGATCGAAGAAAAATTGTTTACAAGGGACTCCTAACCTCCGGGCAGCTTAGAGGTTACTACCCGGATCTATCAGACAATAAGATGAAGACCAGCCTTATACTCGTGCACTTTCGGTTTTCCACAAACACGCTGGGTTCATGGGCTTTGGCCCACCCGTATCGCAATATTGTTCACAATGGCGAAATCAACACCCTGCGTGGCAATAAAAACTGGATGACGACAAGGGAAATCGATTTAGCCTCTGAAAAGTTCGGTGAATATATAGACGAGATAAAACCAGTCACAGCCGAGGGTCTGAGCGATACAGCCGTATTGGACAATGTGCTCGAACTGTTGCTTGAATCGGGGCGAGAACTTCCGCACGCGCTGCGCATGTTGATCCCGGAAGCCTGGAACAAAGATAGGTTCATGGATAGTAAAAAGAGAGCAATGTACGATTATTTCTCGACCATCATGGAGCCTTGGGACGGGCCTATGCTCGTGGTCGCAACCGATGGTTACCGGGTCGCTGCCGTCCTAGACCGAAACGGGCTGCGACCTTGCCGATATTGCGTCACCAAAGACAACAAACTCATAATGGGGAGCGAGACAGGTATCCTGGAGACCCATCCAAGCGAAATCGTTTTTAAAGGACGCCTTAGACCGGGCCAGATGTTTTTGGCCGATACCCTGCAAGGTCGTATCGTTCCTGAAAACGAGATCTTTGACGCGCTTACCAGCCGTCCCTATGAAAAATGGCTTAGGACCAACCGGTTGAAACTTAAGGACATCGTTGCGGAAGTCGGACCAGAGCAAGCGCGCCAAGACGATGATAATCAGATCACGCGATGCCAAAGAGCTTTCGGCTACACCATGGAATATCTCCGGTGCCTAGTCCAGCCGATGGCCGAACAAGGGAAAGACCCTCTGGGTTCGATGGGAAACGACGCAGCACTTGCCGTGCTTTCGGCGAGAAACAGGCTGCTCTTTGACTACTTTAGCCAATTGTTTGCCCAGGTATCGAATCCACCGATTGACTTCCTGCGGGAAGATCTTGTCACCTCGCTGGAAGGTCATGTTGGCAGACAGCGTAACCTACTGGCGGAAACACCAGAACATTGTCGCCAGATCTTTCTTGAGTCGCCGATTCTCACAGACGAGGGAATGGATGCCATCAAGCGGCTGGATAAAAATGGTATCCGGACCTATGTTGTCGATATCACCTACCCCGTTGGAACAAACCTCCACAGTGCGATAGAAAAGATACGCTACAAAGCCGCTCAGGCAATTAATGACGGCTTCGAAATTCTTATTCTCTCCGACCGAAACGTTGGCCCTGAACGCATTCCGATCCCGAGTCTTTTGGCAGTCGGCGCTGTGCATCATTACCTCATCCGCAAGAAATATAGAACGAGAACTGGTCTAGTACTTGAAACAGGTCAAGCATGTACTGTACATCACTTCTGCACGCTGATTGGCTACGGGGCTGGTGCTATATACCCATGGCTTGTCTACAAGAGTATTGCACGACTGGTCTCAGAGGGAACGATACGCTCGGATCTTGAGTCAGCGCTTAACAATTACAGAAAGGCGATTGAAGGCGGCATTCTCAAAGTGATGTCTAAAATGGGGATCTCAACACTTGATAGTTATGCGGGTGCCCAAGTGTTTGAATCAGTTGGTCTGAACTTTGAGTTCGTACAGGAATATTTCGAAGGCACAACCGCCCGCATCCCAGGTGTGGGACTTGAGCAGATCGAAAGAGAAGTTCTTCAAATGCATGAGATGGCCTTTGCTGAAAATACTATTGGCAATCTTTCGCTCGACTCTGGTGGCGAGCTCTACTGGCGTCGCGATGGTGAACTGCACCAGTGGAATCCAATGACTATCGGGAAACTGCAACAGGCATCAAAAACTGGCGACTATGAAGTCTACAAAGAATTTGCGCGATTAATAAACGATCAGGACGAAAGACTTCAGACACTTCGCGGGCTGCTCGATTTTAAAATTATACCGAGTGAATCGATTCCTATCGAGGAAGTGGAACCCCGTGAGGAAATAGTGAAGCGTTTCTCAACAGGTTCCATGTCATTTGGTGCCCTTAGCCTGGAAGCCCACGAGACGATCGCCATCGCCATGAACCGCATCGGGGGAAAATCAGGCACTGGTGAAGGGGGAGAACAAGTTGATCGCTTCGGAACCGAACGTGAATGCACCATGAAACAGGTGGCGAGTGGCCGATTCGGGGTTACGATCAATTATCTCGCCCATGCGCAGCAAATCGAAATAAAAATGGCGCAGGGTTCAAAACCGGGCGAGGGTGGCGAGCTGCCAGGTAGCAAGGTCGATGAGGGTATCGCCGCAGTTCGCTTTACCACGCCAGGCGTTGGCCTCATTTCTCCTCCGCCGCACCACGATATCTATTCAATCGAGGATCTCGCGCAGCTGATACATGATCTCAAATGCTCCAACCCGGAAGCCGAGATACACGTTAAACTCGTGGCGCTTGGGGGAGTAGGCATCATCGCGGCGGGGGTCGCTAAAGCGAGAGCGGATGCTGTTCTTATTAGCGGCGAATCAGGAGGCACAGGCGCATCAGTTAAAACATCTATCAAATCGGCCGGGGCTCCTTGGGAATTGGGTTTGGCGGAGACTCATCAAGTTTTACTCGCAAATAATCTTCGTTCCCGAATCACCGTTCGTGTCGACGGTGGCCTGAAAACTGGACGAGACGTGGTTGTTGCGGCACTTCTAGGCGCGGAAGAGTACGGTTTCGGGACCTCGCCGCTGGTAACTATCGGTTGCATCATGTTGCGCAAGTGCCACTGCAACACGTGCTCCGTCGGTATCGCGACACAAAATCCAGAGTTGCGCAAGAAATTCCCGGGCAAGCCAGAATACGTGATCAACTATATGTATTTCATGGCCCAGGAGGTCAGGGAACTCATGGCCAAACTTGGTTTTCGCACCATGAATGAAATGATCGGCCGTGTAGATAAACTTTGTCAGAAAGAAATTAAGCATCCTAAGGGTGTAAATGTCGACCTATCGCAACTCCTCTACAAGCAACCCTCAGAGGATACCCCGCGTAAGACGAAGGAACAGAATCATCATCTTGACAAACAGATCGATCATTTCTTCATAAAAAACGCGCAGT
>SMWK01000309.1 GCA_004356895.1 Gammaproteobacteria bacterium | reverse complement strand
GGCCCACCAACGCAAGCGAGACGGCGCCGATCGAAACAGTTGCACCCAGGCTGATCGCGCGTCAGTCGGTCGATCAGCCCGTGCAGATCGGGCTCAAGTGCCTCGACGCCATGGTGCCAATTGGCCGTGGCCAACGGGAACTCATCATTGGTGACCGCCAGATCGGCAAAACCGCCATCGCGATCGATGCCATCATCAATCAGAAAGACAGTGGCATTAAGTGTATCTACGTTGCCATCGGCCAGAAGATGTCCACCGTCGCCAACATCGTGCGTACCCTCGAGGAGCACGGGGCCATGGACAACACGATTGTTGTAATAGCGAGCGCATCTGATCCCGCCCCCATGCAGTTTATTGCCCCTTACGCTGGTTGCAGCATGGGCGAGTTTTTTCGCGACAAGGGCGAAGATGCCCTCATTATTTACGACGATTTAACCAAGCAGGCCTGGGCCTACCGGCAGATCTCTTTGCTGTTGCGGCGCCCGCCAGGCCGCGAAGCTTATCCCGGAGATGTTTTTTACCTCCACTCACGGTTGCTCGAGCGGGCCGCACGGGTTAATGCCGACTACGTCGAGCAATATACCAACGGCGCCGTTAAGGGGCAAACTGGTTCGCTCACCGCGCTCCCCATCATCGAAACTCAAGGTGGAGATATTTCTGCTTTCGTGCCGACCAACGTTATCTCCATTACCGACGGTCAGATTTTCCTCGAAACCGACAACTTCAATTCTGGACTGCGTCCGGCCATGAGCCCTGGAATTTCGGTTTCCCGGGTGGGTGGTGCAGCCCAGGTACCTTTCATGAGGAAGATCTCCGGAGGCATCAAGCTTGCGCTTGCGCAGTACCGTGAGCTCGCGGCCTTCTCGCAGTTTGCTTCGGACCTGGACGAAGCGACGCGACGGCAACTCGAACACGGCGAGCGTGTTACCGAACTCATGAAGCAGAAACAATATGCACCTATGACGGTCGCGGAAATGGGCGTATCGCTTTTTGCGGTCAACGAAGGCTATCTCCGGGACATTGAGGTGGATCAGGTACTGGAGTTCGAGCAGGGTCTCTTGAGTTATATGAATTCCGAGAAGGCCGAGTTCATGAAGAACATCACCGAGACGGGGGCATACGACGACGAGATCGTCGCTGAGATGAAACAAGCCATCGAGGCTTACAAGGCAACAGCGAACTTTTGAGAGGAGTCGAGCGATGGCCGTCGGAATGGAAATCAAGAAGAAGATCGGTAGCGTGGAGAACACGCAGAAGATCACAAGCGCAATGCAGATGGTGGCCGCGAGCCGCATGCGTCGTACCCAGGACAGAATGCGCGAAAACAGACCGTACGCGGATAAGATTCGTCAGGTGATCGGTCACCTCGCTAACGCAAACCCGGAATACCGCCACATTTTTATGGAAACCCGAGACGTCAAGCGAATCGGCTACATCGTGGTGTCTACCGATCGGGGTTTGTGCGGCGGCTTGAACATCAATTTGTTTCGTACGCTTGTCAAGGACATGGCCGAATGGCATGCGCGCAACGTAGAAGTAGATCTGGGGTTGATCGGTAACAAGGCGGTCCGCTTTTTTCGCTCCGTTGGCGGAAACATCGTTGCCGCCTTGACCAACGTTGGAGAGTCGCCTGTGGTTGCAGACCTGATCGGTGGGGTCAAATTGATGTTTGATGCTTACGAGGAGGGCAGGATCGATCGGCTTTTTATCGTGAGTAACGAGTTCGTCAACACCATGACACAAAAGCCGGTCATCCGTCAGCTGCTGCCACTGAATCCGGAGCAGGATGAGTCGTATCACCACAGATGGGACTACATCTACGAACCGGAGGCCCAGCAGCTCATTGAAGGGCTGGTTAAGCGTTTCGTGGAATCTCAAGTTTATCAGGCAGTAGTCGAGAACGGCGCCTGTGAGCAGGCGGCAAAGATGATCGCGATGAAAAGTGCAACCGAGAATGCAGGGAAGCTGATCGATGAGTTGTCGCTCATCTACAACAACGCGCGGCAAGCGGCGATCACCCAGGAGATCGCAGAGATCGTGGGTGGCGCCGCAGCGGTTTAGCGCGGGCACGCACTCGACGCACAGTATGGCAACAGAACAGTCAAAGAGGCAGATAACATGAGCAGCGGTCGAATCGTACAAATAATCGGCGCGGTGATTGACGTAGAGTTCGCGCGGGAAGAAGTACCGAAAGTGTACGACGCGTTGAAGGTTTCGCAAACCGGGCTCACGTTGGAAGTCCAACAGCAGCTGGGAGACGGAGTCGTTCGGTCCATCGCCATGGGCTCTTCGGATGGCCTGTCGCGGGGGCTGGAGGTATCGAACACCAAGCAACCGATCACCGTGCCTGTCGGAGTGGAAACCCTTGGTCGTATCCTGAATGTGCTCGGCGAGCCAATCGATGAAAAGGGTCCGGTGAACGCCAAGGTGCACTTGCCCATTCACCGTAAGGCGCCGTCTTATGAAGATCAAAAGGGTGGCAACGAGATTCTGGAAACCGGCATCAAGGTCATCGACCTGATCTGCCCATTCGCCAAGGGCGGCAAGGTGGGACTCTTTGGCGGAGCGGGCGTCGGTAAGACTGTGACGATGCTTGAACTCATTCGTAACATTGCGACGGAACACAAGGGGCTATCGGTTTTTGCCGGCGTCGGTGAGCGTACGCGGGAAGGCAACGACTTCTACTACGAGATGGAAGAGTCTGGGGTGCTCGACAAGATTTCGCTCGTATTCGGGCAGATGAATGAGCCGCCGGGGAATCGGCTCAGAGTGGGTCTCACCGGGCTCACGCTGGCCGAACAGTTTCGTGATGAAGGTCGCGACGTGCTCTTGTTCATCGACAACATCTATCGTTACACCCTGGCGGGCACGGAAGTATCGGCACTGTTGGGCCGTATGCCCTCTGCAGTGGGTTATCAACCCACCCTCGCGGCCGAGATGGGGATTTTGCAGGAGCGTATCACCACCACCAAGACGGGTTCAATCACCTCCGTTCAGGCCGTGTACGTACCAGCCGACGACCTGACAGACCCGTCCCCGGCGACGACGTTTGCGCATCTGGATTCTACCGTGACACTGTCTCGAGCCATTACCGACCTCGGCATTTACCCGGCGGTAGACCCGTTGGATTCAAGCAGTCGCCAACTCGACCCACTTGTTGTTGGAGAGGAGCACTATCAGGTGGCCCGGGAGGTGCAACAGACGTTGCAGCGTTATCAGGAATTGCGGGACATCATTGCTATATTGGGGATGGACGAACTCTCCGAAGAAGACAAACGGCTCGTTTACCGCGCACGGAAGATTCAGCAGTTTTTCTCTCAAGCCATGTTCGTTGCGGAGGCGTTTACTGGCCAACCCGGCGTCTACGTATCCCGGGAAGACACCGTGCGCAGTTTCAAGGCGATCCTCGAAGGTGAATACGACCATCTGCCAGAGCAGGCATTTTACATGGTTGGCCCCATCGAAGACGCGGTCGAGAAAGCGAAAACTTTGGAAAGCTAACTAACAACGGGAACAAGCTAGGAATTAGAGTATGGCCACGACCATTCACTGTGACATCGTCAGCGCGGAAAAAGAGATTTTCTCTGGCCGAATCACGATGATCAGCGCCACGGGTACCATCGGGGAGCTTGGCATCCTGCCTGGTCACGCGCCTCTGCTGACGGGTATCCGGCCTGGACCGGTACGCCTGACGATGGAAAACGGTGAAGAAGAGGTGTTTTTTGCGTCCGGCGGATATCTTGAGGTGCAGCCTGGCGTTGTCACTATTTTGGCAGATACAGCTGCTCGGGCTGAAGATCTGGACGAGGCCGCTGCCATTGAGGCTCAGGAAGCCGCGGAGCGGGCGATCCAGGATCAGGCGGCGGACTTCGATTTCTCCCTGGCCGCGTCACAGCTGGCGAATGCCATGGCCCAGCAACGCACGCTCGAAGAGCTCAAAAAGAGACGGCGCTGATCAACAGTGCCCGACGGTGGGTACAAAGGGGTGACATAGTCACCCCTTTTTTATGGCTGGCACACTATAATTCGGACGGTTTTTTAGGACGGTCGAGAAACGGCAAACTATGAAGGTTTTGGAAGTCATCGTCCTGGCCGCAGGTCAAGGGACGCGGATGCGCTCGCAGCTGGCGAAAGTGCTTCATCCGCTGGCCGGCCGACCCATGCTCGTTCACGTGCTGGACACCCTCCAAGCGCTTGAGCCCGATAAGGTACACGTGGTGGTCGGATACCAGGGCACTACCGTGCGCGAAACCCTCGGAGATAGACCCGGCATAAACTGGGTAAACCAGGACGAACAGAAGGGAACGGGACACGCCGTGCAACAGGCTTTGCCCGGCATCGCCGACGATTCGGTTGTGCTGGTGGTTTATGGCGATGTTCCCCTCGTTGCTGCGAACACGTTGGCTGCCTGTGTGGCGACGGCGGAACAAGGCGGTCTTGGCTTGGTGACGGCTGACTTTGCGGATCCCGCCGAGCTGGGTCGAATTGTGCGCAATTCCGCTGGCGCCATCACTGAGATCGTTGAGTATCAGGACGCGAGCCCCGAACAGCGGGCCATCCACGAGATCAATTCCGGCATCATCGCGTTGTCCGCCACTCGTCTCAAGGCACTGCTTGGGGCTGTGCAACCCCACAATGCACAGGGCGAGTATTACCTGACTGACATTGTTGCCCTGGCGGTTCAAGACAACATGACCGTGCAAGGTCTCAAAGCTGACAGTGCTGAGGAGGTAACAGGCGTCAATGACCGGGCGCAACTGGCCACCCTCGAACGTTGTTTTCAGCGCCGACAAGCGGTGAGGCTCATGAGCGAGGGTGTGACCATTGCGGACCCGGAGCGAATCGACATTCGTGGCGAAGTCACGGCCGAGCCGGATTGTTTCATCGACATTAATGTGGTCCTCGAAGGCCGGGTGACCTTGGGTGCCGGGGTGTCCATTGGTCCGGGTGCCGTCATCAAGGACACGGAGATCGGCGCTGGAGTGCGCATCGAGCCCCACACAGTGATTGAAGGTGCGAGAATTGCTCCGCGATGTGTGGTTGGTCCGTTTGCGCGGATTCGGCCGGGCACGGAGCTTGGCGAAGGTGTGAAGGTGGGTAACTTCGTAGAACTCAAGAAAGCGAATTTGGGCAAAGGAACCAAAGCCAGCCACCTTGCTTATCTGGGTGATGCCACCTTAGGGGAAAATTGTAACGTTGGTGCAGGCGCCATCACCTGCAACTTCGATGGAATCGACAAAAATCACACCGAGATCGGCAACGATGTGTTCGTTGGTAGCAATAGCACATTGGTTGCGCCACTCGAGATCGAGTCTGAAGCCTATGTCGCCGCAGGTTCGACGGTCACCACCCGTGTTGGCAAAGGCGATCTTGCTGTCGGCCGTGGCAGGCAGCGCAATATTCAGGGATGGGTTCGACCGGATAAACGCAAACCCAAGAAGTAGCCTGTCCAGAATGGACGGCAGTTCAGACGAGGAACCACTATGTGCGGCATCGTTGGCGCAGTCGCAGACCGCAACGTCCCCCCGATCTTGCTGGAGGGTTTGAAACGCCTCGAGTACCGCGGTTACGACTCGGCTGGGCTTGCGGTGTTGGTAAACGGGAAGGACAAGATCGAG
>SMWK01000308.1 GCA_004356895.1 Gammaproteobacteria bacterium | reverse complement strand
GCTATCTACCCCTGGACTGGGCGATGATAGACTCGTCTGCAGGTATTATCTGGGTGGATTCAGACTCGTGGAGCGCAGTGTGGACAAAAAGGCTCTACTCGATGAGTTGAAAATCGACCGGACGGTCACTGAACCGGCCGGCCGGCCGTTAAAATGGTTCGTGCTCATTGCTGTGGTTGGCGGGGTTGGTTTTGTCGCCTGGTTTCTCAGCTTCCCACCGAATGGCGAGCGTATTGCCATTACCACGGCCGTCGCGCGTGCCACTTCGCAGGCGCCAACAGGTAGCAGTGTGCTCGATGCCACGGGTTACGTCGTGGCTCGCCGCATGGCGACGGTGAGCTCGAAAATTACCGGCAAAGTGATGGAGGTATTTGTTGAGGAAGGGTTGCTCGTCGAAAAAGGTCAGCTCCTCGCGCTGCTTGATGACAGCATCCCGCAAGCCCAGCTCGAACTCGCCGAATCCAGACTTGCTGCGGCACGTTCTGGCTTGAACGAAATCAGAATCCAGATCAAACAAGCCCAGCTTGATCTGCGCCGTACCCAGGGTCTCGCCGATCGCAACCTTGCGAGTCAGGCAGATCTCGATCGTGACGGCTTGTCTGTCGAAGGTTTGATTGCCCGTCTCGATCGTGCCCGGCAAGACATTTATGTGGCAGAACGCAGCGTCGCGGTGCAGCGAACTACGTTGGCGGATATGCAAATTCGCGCGCCGTTCCGTGGTGTCGTGGTTGCCAAGGCGGCGCAACCGGGCGAGATGATCTCCCCGATATCCGCCGGTGGTGGTTTTACCCGCACCGGAATCTGCACAATTGTCGACATGGACTCGTTGGAAGTGGAAGTGGACGTGAACGAATCTTATATCAATCGCGTTTATGCCAAACAGCCCGTGCAAGTAACGCTTAATGCCTACCCTGACGATCACTTCCCTGCGGAGGTGATCGCGATCATTCCGACTGCTGATCGTAACAAGGCAACAGTACGGGTGCGGGTGGCATTGCTGGAGAGAGACGATCGCATATTGCCGGATATGGGTATCAGGGTCGCTTTTCTGGAGGAACAGGTGGGCGTTGATTCTGCGGCGGCAGCCCCTGTTGGTGTGCTGGTTCCGAATTCAGCAGTTGGCCGCGGTGGACTCGGTGAATCCTTCGTTTACGTGGTCAGCGACGAACAAGTACGCAAACGCAACGTCACCGTGGGATCTCGCGAGGGTGCGCAGATACGGCTGTTGTCGGGTTTGAACAATGGAGAGCGAGTCGTTGCAGATTTGTCAGATGCATCGTCACTCGGTCTTGCCGATGGCGACCGGATTAGTGTAGTCAATTAGCGTCAGGTTGATCGTGAAGTAAGGGGGGTAACGTGGCGGAAATCGTGAATTGCAGAGACGTTGAGAAGACCTTCATCAAAGGTAAAGAAGCCGTTGAAGTTCTTACCGGCATCAATTTGACCGTCGATGAAGGAGACTTTCTGGCGCTGATGGGGCCTTCCGGTTCCGGTAAAACGACCTTGCTCAATCTCATCGGTGGGCTGGATCACCCTACCGCGGGGACAGTATCGGTAAGCGGCAGCAATCTAAACGAGTTATCGAGCTCTGCGCTCGCTAAATGGCGCTCGGTGAATATTGGCTTCATCTTTCAGTTTTACAACCTGCTCCCTGTGCTGAACGCGCGACGCAACGTCGAGTTGCCGTTGTTACTCACCAAGTTATCGCGCAGCCAGCGGATAAAAAACGCGGCCACGGCGCTCGAGATCGTTGGCCTGTCCGATCGTGCCAAACACAAACCAGGCGAACTCTCCGGTGGGGAGCAGCAGCGGGTTGCCATTGCCCGTGCTATCGTTGCCGACCCGGCATTATTGGTGTGCGATGAACCCACCGGAGATCTCGACCGGGATACGGCGGATGAGATTCTCGAGCTGCTCGAGTTGTTAAACCGTGATCATGGTAAGACGATCATCATCGTCACCCACGATCCGAAAGCAGCCAATCATGCCCAGCGTACCCTGTATATGGATAAGGGCAAACTCGTCGAGGAGGTGGCCGCGTGAGCATTTTTGGGCTGATGTGGGCGAGTCTTTTTCGCAAGCGAACACGAACGCTGTTGACGTTGTTATCGCTGATCGTCGCGTTTCTGCTGTTTATGCTTTTGCAGGCGATTTCCAATGCGTTCTCCACATCGGGTTCATTCAACTTGGTCGGAATCGACAGGCTCGTGGTTACCCCAAAATATTCCATCATCGACAGTTTACCCATCAACCAGCAGCAACAGATGTTGAATCTCGAAGGTGTTGCAGCGGTTACCCATGCAGGTTGGTTCGGCGGGAATTATCAGGAGCCGCGGAATTTCTTCCCGAAATACCCGGTTGAGCCGTATGCGTATTTCAGCATGTATTCGGAGCTTGTCATCAGCCAAGAAGAACTTGATGCCTTTGCCAACACCCGGCGGGGTGCCGTCGTCGCCGCAGGCCTGGCAGAACGCTACGAATGGGAGTTGGGCGACATCATCCCCATCCAGGGTGACATTTATTCGATGCAGGACGGATCGCGGTTATGGGAGTTCGAGCTCGTGGGAACGTTCACCGCTAGAGAGGGGGAATCCGAAGCCCCGCTGTTTCTCTTTCAATACGAGTACTTCACCGAAGCGGTCGCAGCATACGGCAAAGATCAGGTGGGTTGGTGGACGGTAAGGTTGAGCGATTCGGAACAAGCCGCGGAAGTCGCCAACGAGATTGACAAGCTTTTCGAGAATTCCCGGGATCCTACCCGAACCGCAACGGAAGACGAGTTTTCCCGTCAGTTTGCGAGCCAGCTTGGCGATATGGGTTTCATTACGGCCATGATCATGAGCGCGGTTTTCTTCACCATCGTGTTGCTCACCGGGAATACGATGGCGCAGGCATTACGCGAGCGGATACCGGAACTTGCCGTGCTGAAAACCGTGGGTTTTTCCGATGGCCTGGTATCGCTGCTGGTACTCGGCGAAGCCGTGCTGCTCTGCGTGGTAGGGGGCGTGTTCGGTATCCTGTTGGCATTTGCCATGCAAGACGTGTTAGGGAGTACGTTAGGCGGCTTCATTGGCGATTTCGAATATTCCGCCACACTTATCATATCGGCAATCGTCCTGGCGATTGTTATTGGCATAGTCATCGGCGCCATGCCCGCATTAACTGCGCGGCGCCTCACCATCGTCGATGCGCTCAGAGCGCGTTAAACGATGTTGAAACAGATATTGGAAATTACCCTGATGAACATGCGGAACCTGCGTTCGCGTCTAGGTTCCTCATCGGTGATCGTCGTGGGTATCGCCGGGGTCGTAGGTGTGTTGGTCGGTTTGTTGTCCATGGCTTCCGGATTTACGGCTGCCCTGCAGAGCACCAGCAAACCGGATCGTGCTCTGGTGATGCGCGACGGTTCTAATGGCGAGATGGCCAGCGGCATCTCTACGCAAGATCTGAATATCGTCTCCCGCATGGAAGGCATCAGCGCCTCAAGTGGGGAGGTGTACGTTGTGGCTGATGTGCCGAAGAAGTCCACGGGGACTCCGGCGAATCTCGTTGTTCGCGGCGTGCAGCAGTCTGCCTTCGCCATCCGTCCGGAGCTGCATATCGTCGAAGGGCGTAATTTTGTAACCGGCGTGGGCGAACTCATTGCTGGGTACAAAGCTTCGGTTGAGTTTTCCGGATTGGAGGTCGGCAAACAAATCCAGTTCCGCGACAGCGCCTGGACGGTTGTTGGCATATTCGAATCGGGTGGCAACGCCCACGAGTCGGAGGTATGGGCGGATCTCGCTGTGGTGCAAACGGCCTTTCGTCGCGGTGGCGGTATGAACACCATACGCGTGATCCTGGACGATCCGAGCCTGGCGGCCGAGATCCACCAGCGTATTCAGGACGACCCGCGTCTCGATCTGAAGCTTGTGACCGAAACGGAGTTCTACAAGGCGCAATCACAACAACGTGCCGACCTCATCAACAACTTTGGTGTTTCGATAGGGGTGATTATGGCCATTGGTGCCGTTTTTGCTGCGCTCAACACGATGTATTCGGCGGTTAGCGTGCGCACGGTGGAGATTGCAACGTTGCGCGCATTGGGTTTTGGTGGTTTCCCCGTGGTGGTATCGGTGATGATAGAAGCACTGGCTCTTGCTAGCATTGGCGGCCTGCTGGGCGGGGGTCTGGTGTATTTGCTCTTCGATGGATACACCGCGTCCACATTGAACACTGGCGCCTCTTTTTCACAAGTTGCCTTCGACTTTGCGGTAACGCCAGAACTGTTACGGCTCGGCATTACCTGGGCGCTGTTGCTGGGCCTAATTGGAGGGCTTTTCCCTGCAGTACACGCGGTCCGGCTGCCTATCACTCAAGCGCTGCGTGGTGAATAGCTGACAACGTCCTAGCAGAGCGGCTACGCGCCCTCGCACCACGCCTGATCACTCATTGTCCGTATCTCCGGCAAAACTGCGGGGACGGTCTAAAATATGGATATTCGTTCAGCGAAAAGTCAGCTAACAACGCCACAATGGGTTGCGTGGGTGCTTGACGCGCTCTGTGATCTGGAGAGATTTATGTTCGAAGTTTATACAGTCATCGAAGACAGGATCGCGGTGCTCGCTGCTTTGCCGAACCGGCAACAAGCCGAGCGATACCTGCAGACCCACGATCGCTCCTGCATCAGCACGTTACTCGTTCGCCAGGCACCGGAACAAGCCGGCAATCGGTCCTTCGGCAACCGCAAAGCTGACGAGATACTCGAGCGGTTTCAGGTTGGCCTCATGGTCGCCCGCAACGGGTCCGATCGCGAGGCGGCGTAGGTTAAGTACTCGAGGGAACCCCATCCGCTGATACATCGATAAACAGGTGGCTTCTGAGTCACCTGTTCGGTCGTGGGCCGCGGTGCGCTCAGACAGGTCTATGTGTAGACTCATGTGCTCAGTCGAGAGGGCTCGATGGCTGACGGACCACTACCTGCCTACACCGGGGATGAGTCATATATCTTCGTCACCTATTCCCACGAGGATACGGACCTCGTATATCCCCAGATCCGCTGGTTGCAGGATCAGGGGTTCAATGTCGGGTGGGATGAAGGCATCAGCCCGGGGGCGGTGTGGCGCTCTGAACTTGCCCAGGCAATTCGCGAGTGCTCGCTACTTCTGTATTTCACAACGCCGAACTCGGTTGCGTCCGCACACTGCACCAGAGAAGTAAACTTTGCACTCGATGAGCATCATCGACCCGTTCTCGCCGTTCACCTGATAGAAACGGTATTACCGGATGCCCTGGCACTGAGTCTGAGTGATCGGCAGGCGATTTTGCAGCACGCGCTGGAACCGCAAGACTATGAACGCAAGCTGGTCTCGGCGGTTGCGACCTACCTCGATCAGCCTGTTCCTGCGATTGAGTCATCGCTACCCGCACCCTCCCGGAAGTCCTCACGGCTGGTGTCGATGTTAGTAACCGCGCTGCTTGTCGGTAGCGTTGCGGTTCTGATCACCTGGGTTGCAACTCGTCCCGATCCTCCTGCACCTCGCCTACAGACGCGAATTTCCATCGAGTTACCCGAGGGTGTCACCCTGCCACTCGGGTTGGACAACCACGTAAGTATCGACGCCACCGGCGAGCGGATCTTTTTTGTGGGTGAAAAAGCTGATGGGAGGCGCCAGGTGTACATCCGCCCGCTTGATCAGCTTGAAAGTCATCCTGTCTCCGGTACCGAAGATAACGCCGGGGAGCGATTGCTGAGTGCGTATCCATCGCCTGACGGAGAATCTATCGCGTTGAGTTATGACAATGGCCTGGTGAAACGGGTTTCCAGCTCCGGCGGTTTGCCGACTCTGATTGCAGACTCGCGAACCAACAGGATGGTTCGGTTGCACTGGGGACCCCAGGATCGCATTGCCATGCGATATAACGACGGTGCATCGATCGCGCAGGCGATGCCGAGCGGTGGAGAGCTGGAGACCTTGACCACTAGCGAAGGACCATCGGAGCTCTCATTGCCTCACTATGCACCGGACGGGCGTTCGCTCTTCTTTGCCGGTGGTGTATACGGAGAATACAGCGTGATGGTGATGGCGCTTGATGAACGCGAGCCAAAGCGCTTGTTGACTCAAGCTTCCGATCCGCGCGTGACCTCGTCGGGTCATCTACTGTTTTTCCGTAACGACGCGGTGTGGGCGGTTGCGCTCGATGAGAGTGGGCGCGATGTGGTCGGGACGCCCGTCGTCGTATTACAGGACGCAGCCCCTGCGATTACCAACGCACGATATGCGGTTTCTGCCAACGGCACCCTTGTGTATCAACCACCTCTCCATAGCGGGGGCTTCAAACTGATGTGGGTAAACCGGCAGGGAAGGAAAGACATCGTGAACACGTTCAAGGAAATCGTCAGGCATCCCGAGATCTCGCCGGATCAGAGTCAGATCGCATACACAACCCCCCCTCAAGCTGAGCTGTGGACCTATTCCCTTGTAAACGGCCTGCAGACACTACGTTGGAAGAGCCCCGTGAAAAGATCGTCGGGTGAAGTGAACTGGCCTGGCGTTTGGGGCCCATCCTGGTCACCTGACGGCACTAGGATTGCATTTTCCGACTGGCAGTCTGGCACACCCAATATCTTCATCGCAGACCTGACCGGAGACGTGCCTGTGCGCCGCGTAACCAAAAGCGAGCTCTTTCAATGGGCTTACGGCTGGACGAACGATGGCGAAACTCTGTTGTTTGAGGAATGTAGGGGTTTGATCAGTTCGTGCGACATCGGGTTGCTGCCGATCGACCCGCCGGGCGAGGCTACAATGATCGTGAGCGGTGTAGCCAGCGAAGGCCGGCCAGCGCTCTCACCGGATAACGAATACCTCGCCTACATCAGCGACGCTTATGGATTTCAACGGATCGTCATCCGCTCGTTTCCGATCAGTGGCCGAGATCGATTTGAAGTGCCCATCGATGATTGTGACAGTGTTAAGTGGTCTCCCAAGGGGGATGAGTTGTTTGGCTTCTGCAACGGCCGGTTAATGGCAATTCCTTTTCGCCACGATCCGGTCTTGTCGGTCGGTCGCCCAGAGGCGCTGTTTTCGGTTGATTCATCCGTCGTGCGAAGTTCCAATAAGGCCAGGTTCTATGATGTATCCGCCGATGGCGAGCGATTCCTTATGGTCGAAACCGAACGCGAGCGCGGGGCAACTCTGG
>SMWK01000003.1 GCA_004356895.1 Gammaproteobacteria bacterium | reverse complement strand
CTACTTACCCGGATACGCGAGGTTTATACCTCGTAGATCAAAACAAGTGAGGAATTTCTGGGAATAGTCTCGTTTTACGAAAGAGGCACTAAATATGGCGAGATGCCAGAAGCCGCAGACTATCTTCGGAAGTTGTTTTCAGATCGCGTCACCAGTTTGCTCGACGCAACGGATTTCGACGCCATCTGGCTGGCCGAGTTGCGTGATGAACTTGGCGAGCTCGACCGTGTGTTCGCTCTGCATCCCGATGTAGCTGAGCTTCGTCTGGAGGTCGCCGATGTGTTGGAGCAGCAATTACTTGCCAGTATCGCGAAGCAGAATTTTGATTTCGCGGAACATGCGCTGACCCAGCTTACCGGGTTGGTGTTTGACCAGACGATGTTGGAGTCATTGTCGAGCCGTCTCGAGCAGGCGCGGATCGAACAGACGCGTCAGGAGCAGATACGCATGCTGACGGTGGCACAACAGACGTTTTCCGAGCAACTTGCCGTCGAACTTTCCGTATCCTGTTTACGCCTTGACATTCAGAAGGTTGCTGGTCGGCTCGAGACTCTGTTGGCGCAGCATCCGAAGCTCGCGGTTGAGGGGCGCAAACAGATTGGTGAAGTATTCGCGCGCTGCGTGAGTCAACTCGCAGTGCTCGACCTCGATCGGGCAAGCACATTACTGCGCGAAGCGAAAGCGGCATTCGGTGAACTGGAAGCGTTCGCTGGGCTGCTCGACATGGATCCCTGCGCTTTGGGTTACCTGGTTGGAAACGGTGCGCAGTCAGGACGGGGCGGCTATTGTTCTGACAAATTACCGGACGGTTTAACTGGGCCGCGGCTCGTCGTCGTGCCAGTTGACGGGGGTGGACGATTTGCCATCACCAAGCACGAGATCAGCAGAGCGCTGTTCAGTGTCTTCTGCAGCACAACGGGACGTTGCGAAGAAAATTCATCAGCGCAGTTACCGGCTACCGGTATCGATATTACTCAGGTCAGCGCATATGCCGATTGGCTCAGCGAGTTAAGCGGCTATAAATATCGCTTACCCACGCGAGCGGAATGGCAGCGCGCTGCCAAGGGTACACCGGATCCCAATCGCAATTGCCGGGTTCAGATCAATGGGGTGCAACGCGGCCTTGCGCCGGTTGTAGTTAGTGCGGGACTTGCCAGCTCCTACGGACTCATCAACGTACTGGGTAACGTGCAGGAGTGGGTACTCGATGCCGATGAAGTAAAAGCACTCGGTGGTGCCTTCAATGACCCAATTCAAGAGTGCGTGACACAGACCGTTCGTGACCATGGTGGTGAGCCGGACGAGCTGACTGGTTTTCGGCTGGTGCGGGAAATCTCATGAGCTTGATGAAGTTTGCACCAGAAATCGTACGCTTGCGCCGCGTCGCCAAGGCGTATGCGGCCGGAGAGTTCTCGCAACTCGAATATCGCCGCGTACGCCGTGAGGTGATTGAAAACTTCCATCCTGATCACTTCGGACAGGACGACACGCGCCGCCGCGTAAAGAAGACACGCCAGAGTCCGACGTTCAAACGCGGAAGTCATTTGCACACAGCTTCGCATTCGACCCAACCTAAATGGCAGGGCCGGTTATGCTTGGTGGTGCTGTTCGTCGCCGTACTGATCATCGCTAATTTCGCTTTTGCAGCCCGAATTGTTTCTGTGAGAGAACGTGATCCCAACCCAGCCACTAGCCCGAGGTTCCAGGTAAGTGAGGTTCGGCTTGCCGATTTCCAGGCGTATCCCGGCATCGAGCGGGAATCCGTCGAGGCCGTAATTAACGAGACATTGAACTCGGTTCGACAGCGCAACGCCGAAGCTCAACATGGCTTTACTGAGGCCGAGCTTGTTGAAGTTGGGCGTTTTCTCAATGCCGTTGGGGTTCACTCGGGTCGGGGCGATCTGACAGCGGCGGATGCACAGGACCTTGTAAGCTTGATTCACGATCAAAAAGAGCGCCGTGGGGTGTCTCTCGTCCAACTCGAGGAAATCGCCGCCACGGTGCAGACGTTGTATCGTGACCGAGGTTATTTTCTTGCTGTCGCCTTCGTACCAAGCCAGGAAGTTAACGATGGTGTCGTTTTCCTTCGGGTGTTGCCCGGTATGCTTGGTTCTATTTCTGTTTCAGGTGGTGATTCCACATTTCTGGCGGAACGATTTGCCGATGTGCTCGGACAACCAGTCACCCACCAGCTTGTTGACGAGCGCTTGTTTGAGCTCAATCAACTTCCTGGATTCAAAGCCCAGGCAGCCTTCGAGCCGGGCAGTGAAGTTGGTGAGACACGCTTGAACCTCGACGTCATCGAACAGCGGACCTGGTCGACTCAGGTCTGGATCGATAACCACGGTGACGAAGCGACAGGTGAGGAACGAATCACCGTTGCAGGGAGTTGGCTGAACCCGCGTGGCGCGGGGGACGTTTTGAACTTGGGATTGCTGGCGTCAGTGAATCCGCACAATCAGACTTATGGTTACATCGAATATGCAACGCCGCTGAACGGCCTGAATCAAATTCGGGTACGGATGGCCAACAACGATTTCGTATCCGAGCGAGCGGTGGAACTCAAAGGCGATACCCGGTTAGCCGATGTGGCGATGACCCGCACGCTGCACCGTACGCGCACCCAGAGCCTTACTGTAGGGCTTGGTATCAAACACCACAGGCTATCCTGGGACGATGGACCGCAGCAGAAAGTGACGTTTTTTGATGGTTTGTTGTCGGGCCATCGTGTTTGGGATGTGCAGCGGATTGCCGCTGACGCGCGACTCGCGTTTGCAGCGGGTCGGATCGGTAACGACATCTTCGCTGGCCAAGACGAGACATTCTGGCGTCTCGGTTTCGATGCGCTGGCATGGACGCCGATCGAACTACCGATGTTATCGGGTGAACAGAAGCTGGTGGTCAAGCTCATCGGCCAGGTGACAGATTCCCAGCTGCCTGCCTCATTGCGGCTTGGCTTGGGCGGTGCAGGGCATACCCGTGGCTTCTCCAGAGATGCGTTGCTGATCGATCACGGCGTGATCGTTGGGCTCGATCTGCGTATCCCGCTGACTCTGGGTGAGTTTTCGTTGTTTGCCGATAGTGCGTATGGCGAAGGTCGAAATGAGTTGCAGCCATTCTGGGGTCACGTGACGAGTGTCGGAGTCGGCTGGGATGCGGTCATCGGTGCAAATCTTGTGAGCCGGATGAGTTGGGCCATGCCGATTGCGGCGAAGGGAACGGGAGGATTGAATGATGCGGGCCCGCGATTTTATTGGTCATTGCAATATGAACGCTAACCCTTTTCGCAGCTGTCTCAAAACAAGGAGGGCGCACGGGCCTATCACCAGTTTGCGTTTCATAGGCTTGGTCGGGTTGATGTGGAGCACCTCTGGATTGGCGGAAGAGATTCCGGTGGATGCCGTGGAACTGGATGCTGAGTCCTGGCAAAGGATCGAGGAGCCGGCGGCACGGCGCGATTGGCGCCTGGACCCGGTCGTATTCACGGAGATCTCGCCAGTGACAGCCAGCGAGATTGCTATCAAGCTCCCTGAGGATCAGCGCGAGGAAGACTAGTAACGCGAGCGCTGAGCCAGTTACACCAGATTGACCGATATTAATTGCTCTTTTCGCCCGACTTGAAGTGCGCCATTGCCCAACGGTTGTAAAAAGGGGCGAAATCTCAGGGTAATATCAAAGTAATATTAAACGACACGTAGCTTATGATGTAAGCGAGCACTAACGCCTGGGTCGGAGTTTGTTATTCACATTTGTAAGGATTCCTGCCTGACGCTTGATAGATGCGCGATATCTTTCATCTTGATGATAGCTTTTATCGTCTAATTATCTGATATACATAACGTTATTGGGTCATGATACATTTTTGATCAAAACCGCGGAACTGCCGTATTCTCTGGCTTCGAGCGGTTTGAGAACGAGTTATCCTCAAAGTTATCCACAGCTACGGTGGAAAACTCATCTTAGGCCTGGGGTAGTGCTGCAACGCGCGTTGATCTCATCACATGTACAGTGATGGCCCTCGAGAGCACCACAGTAGTATGTCGGTGTGGAGTGAATGGGCTGAATACCACAGGCATAACTCGAGCGAGCGCGCTGGTGATAAAACAACCAAGGGAAATACACCGATGAGTGAAGAAAGCGAATTGCTCGAGGCCAAACTCGCTGAATATCGGGAGCGGGGTGTCACCCGGGTCAAGCTTGGTCTTACCGATATAGATGGGGTCATCCGGGGCAAGTACGTTGACCTGGATAAATTTGCTGGCTTGCTCATGAAAGGTGGCGGCTTTTGCGATTGTGTATTCGGATGGGACGTCAATGATCAGCTTTATGAAGGTGGGTCTTATACGGGGTGGCATACCGGCTTTCCGGATGCCAGATTCCGGTTGCTCGTGGGCAGCGAACGCTGGCTGGTTGACGAGGCTACCCCATACTTTATCGGTGAATTTGCGGCGGATGATGGCGGCGATCATGCCTTGTGTCCGCGTACACGCTTGCGATGTGTACTCAATCGATTAAACGATCTGGGGTTATCGGTGCGTGCGGGCTTCGAGTTTGAGTTTTTCGTGTTTGCGGAAACCCCGCACTCGATTCGCGAAAAGGGGTTTCGCAATCTGCGCCCGCTGACACCCGGCAACTTCGGCTATTCGATCTTGCGCGCCTCAACCGAATCGGATCGATTTGTCGGTCTGCTCGACTATGCGAGGGAGCTTGACTGCGACATCGAGGGGTTGCACTGCGAAACCGGTCCCGGTGTGTGGGAGGTGGCATTGAAGGCCGCTGACGGGCTTGAAGCGGCAGACCGGGCAAATCTATTCAAGACGTTCGCCAAGGTGTTCTTCCAGAAACAGGATTGCCTGGCGACGTTCATGGCGAAATGGTCGATGAGCTACCCGGGGCAGAGTGGCCACTTCCACTTCAGCTTGTTGAATTCGGACGGAAGTAACGTTTTCTTCGACCACAAAGGACTGCAGGGTATGGCCGAGATACAGCTGCAAGCCGTTGCGGGGTTGCAACGATATCTACCGGAGCTACTGCCGCTGATGGCTCCGACGATAAACAGTTACACCCGGTTGGTAAAAGGGGCATGGGCGCCCACTGCATCGACCTGGGGCATCGAAAATCGAACCGCTGCGTTGCGGGTCATTCCGGGTGGAGAAGGTGGTCAGCGCATCGAATGCCGGGTGCCGGGGGCTGACGCGAACCCATACCTGGTTGCCGCCGCAACCTGTGCAGCGGCGCTTGCCGGGATTGAAGAGGCTTTGGCACCGGACGATGCGGTTAGCGGAAACGCCTACGATGTCGAGGATGACTTAGCGGAGGCGCTACATTTTCCGAGAAATCTGCGAGCAGCTGCAGAACGGTTTCAGGGTTCGGCGTGCGCGCGAAAAATGTTCGGGGATGAGTTTGTCGATCATTTTGCCATGAGTCGCTTCTGGGAGTGCAAAGAGTACGAAAGGAACTTGAACGACTGGCAGCTAGAGCGGTACCTTGAAATCATCTGAGGCATCGGATTGACATCAGTGCATCTGGGAATTCTCCAAGCCGATTCCGTGATGGAACAATTTCAAGCGGAGTATGGCAGTTATTCGGCTATGTTCGAACGGGTCTTGACGGTGGAAGGTGCGCCGCTCCGGTTCTCCAGCTACGTGGTTCAAGCAGGTGAACTACCCGCGATCGGCGACTGCGACGCCTACCTGATCACCGGCAGCCGACACAGTGTATACGACGATCTGCCCTGGATTCGAGACCTGGTCGCTTTTGTTGAGGCGGCGTTGTTGGCAAACAAGAAAATCATCGGCATCTGTTTTGGCCACCAGCTGCTGGCACATTACTTCGGAGGCGAGACTCGCGTGGCGGACAAAGGCTGGGGTGTGGGTGTGCAAACGAGCCGCGTCGAAACCCGGGAGTCGTGGATGAAGCCACCTCTGGGTGAGTTTGCGTTGTTATCCAGCCACAAGGATCAAGTTGTCAAGCTGCCCGACGGTGCCACAAGTTTCGCGACGAGCGAGTTTTGCCCATGTGCCGGATTTGTCTGGAACGGTCTGGTGCTCACCTTCCAGGGACACCCGGAATTCACCAAATCATACTCGGCTGCACTGATGCAGATGCGTAACGAGGTGCTCGGCT